>CAZYHO010000090.1:0-4901 GCA_964647495.1 uncultured Akkermansia sp.
ATCAATACCGCAACCAGCGACAGCGCGACGAGACAGATGATGGGCGCGTAGGCGGTAGACATCGGACAGAAAGAAGCGAGCACACGCCGCCGTCTGCTGTGCAGTCCGGCCGGTGCGGCGCATCAATGACCGATTCCTCCGCGTTCGGCTATCACTTCAGAGGGACGTTTCCGCCACCCTCCTCGGCGGAGCCCCTGTCGATCCCGTCACCTCCCTCGCGCTCTCGAAGCTACGCGCCGGTTTTCACGAAACATCGAGCGGTCCGGTGCTGTCACCGAACGATTCCACCGGCGTGCCCATGCGCTCGAGCATGGAGACATACAGGTTGCACAGCGGCGTGTGCCTGGGCAGGGCGAGATGGCGGCCCGGGACGATCGAGCCGCCCGCTTTGCCGGCGAGCAGGACGGGCAGGTTGTCGGGCTGGTGGCTGTTGCCGTCCGATATGCTCGATCCCATGAGAATCATGCTGTTGTCGAGCAGCGAGCGCTCGCCTTCCTTGATGGCGGCGAGCTTGTCCAGGAAATACGCGTATTGCTCGCAGTGCCACGCGTTGATCCTGGCGTATGGCTCGAATTTTTCGGGTTTGTCCTGGTGGTGGCTGAACTCGTGGTGGCCGCCGTCGCAGCCGGGGATGAGGTGACCGAAGTTCTTGCCGGACACATCGTTGGCGAACATGAATGTGCTCAGGCGCGTCGAGTCGGTGCGGAAGGCGAGCACCATCAGGTCCATCATGAGGCGGACGTGCTCGCGATGGTCGCCCGGAGCGCCGACAGGCGCCGCCTCGGCGTGGCCATCGATGCGCTCGGACGGGCGCCAGGCGCGCGGGTCAGGCTGCGAGAAAAAGCTGAGCCGCTTCTCGACATCGCGCACGGCGTCGAGGTACTCGTCGAGCTTGAACTGGTCGTCGCGCCCGAGCCTGCCGCGCAGCGAGCGCGCGTCCTCGAGCACGAGGTCGAGCAGCGCCATCCGGTCGCCGCTGGCGCGGGTGTCGTCGATCCGGCCGCCGCTGAGCACGCTGAAGAGGCGGGAGAAAGCGGCCTTCGGATCGATTTCGCGGGCGACCGGCTGGGACGGCGAGCGCCACGAGATGTAGGAGCCGTAGAGGCGTGTGTAGCCGACGATGGAATCGATGCCCGAGATGACCGGATCGATGCCGAGTTCGAGGGACGGGAGCGGCGTGAGGCGGCCGATCTGCCGGGCGCAGACCTGGTCGATGCTGGCGCTGCCGACGCTAAGGTCCTTGCCGGTGGTTTTTTTGACGAGCAGGCCGGTGAGGAAATTGGCGGTCTTGGCGTAGTGGCCGTCGCCTCCGTGGCTGTGGCGTTTGTCCAGGCCGCTGAAGACAAGAAGGTTGTCGCGATGCGCGGCGAGCGGCTGCAGGGACGGCGTAAAGTCGTAGTCCGCGCCCGCTTTTTCCGGAAACCACGACCTCCGCCAGACGCCGTTCGGGAAATACAGGCAGGCCATGCGCACCGGAGCCTGGAGCGATCCGGCGGTGTTCACGCCGGCGGCGGCGGACGGCGAGGCGGTCGGGAGCAGATCGCCCATGGCATCGAGCAGCGGCAGGCCGAGTGAAACGCCCGCGCCGCGCAGGAACGAACGTCGGGGAATGTGCCAGGATCTTTTCATCGGAATCATTGGGGAACGGCGGCGGTGGCGGTGGTAGTGGAATCGGCATCGGTCGCCGGATAAAATCGGTGCCGGAACGGCAGGCTGAGCGCAATCGCTTCGATGGCACGCTGCGGCCGCGCCTCGTCCTCCGCCAGCGCTTTCATGGCGGCGTCGATCACGCATTTGTCGAACCGGTTCAGCTCGCGCCCGAGGGCGTAGCCGGTCAGCCGGCGCACGAGGTGCCGCAGGATGGCGTCGCGGCGGCCGGTCAGCACGCGCTTCAACCCGGCCGGCCCGTCGAACGACTCGCCGTTCGGCAGCGTGCCGCTCGTATCGACCGCTTCGGCGCGCAGGCGGCCGAGCACGTCGAACGACTCCAGCCCGAACCCGAGCGGATCCATCTTGTTGTGGCATCCCGAGCAATCGGGGTTCTGGCGGTGCGCCTCGAGCTGTTCGCGCAGCGAGGCGGCGTTCAGGCCGGCCTCGTCGGCGGCCAGCGACGGCACGTCGGGCGGCGGCGGCGGCACCTTGTCGCCTAACAATGTTTCAAGAATCCAGCGGCCGCGCAGGACCGGGCTGGTGCGCAGGGGAAATGACGTGAGCGTGTGCACCGCCGCCATGCCGAGCAGCCCGCCGCGCGCCTGGCCGGTCAGATCCACGCGCCGCCACCCGCTTTCCGCGGCGACGGGGTCTCCGACGGACGCCTCCAGGCCGTAGTGCGCCGCGAGGCGGTCATCGACGAATGTGTAGTCCGCGTCGAGCAGCCGGGTCAGCGGCTCGTTGTCGCGGACCAGGTGGTTGAAGAACGCGGCCACCTCCGCGCGCATCGACGCCGCCAGCGCATCGTCGAATTCCGGAAACCGCGCCGGATCGGGACGCACCTCGCCGCCCAGCTTTTCGATCTCCAGCCATTGCAGCGCGAATCGCTCGCCCAGCGAGCCGGCCCGCGGATCGGCCAGCATCCGGCGCACCTGGGCCGCGAGCACTTCGTCGCGCAGGATCGCGCCGCTCTCGGCCACGGCGAAGAGCGCCTCGTCCGGCATCGACGACCAGAGGAAATACGAAAGCCGCGCCGCCAGCGGAAACGGCCCGAGCGGTTGTGTGCCGGCCGCCTCCGGTTCCGGTTCGACAAGAAACAAAAAGTGCGGCGATACCAGCACGCCGGACAATGCGAGCCGCAGGCCGGCCGTGAACCCGTCCCCGCGCTCCGCCCGGCGGTCGAAGAGCGCCAAGTACTTCCCGACTTCGTCCGCGGCCACCGGGCGCCGGAATGCCAGGCGCATGAAACGTGCGAGCACCGCGCGGGCGGCCTCCCGCGGCGGCACGTTTTCGGATGGCACGGCCACCAGCAGCCGCGCCTGCGCCACCCGCGCCTCCTGGGTCATCGCCGACTCGTCGTCCGGCAGCACCGCGTTCACGATGCGGTCCGCGGCATCGAGATATTTTTCGACCGCGAGGGGCGAGGTGAAAAGCGTGTCCCCTGTCGCGTCGAACCCCTCGCCGCCCGCGCCATCGGCGGGCAACTGCCGCGCCAGGTCGAGGCGGAGGCCGGTGAGGTCGCGGATCGTTCGTTCGTATTCGTCCCGCGTCAGCCGCCGGCTCATCACATGGCCTTCGTAGAAACTCTGCGTGCGGTCGCTGGCGAGCTTCGTGCAGTCGACCTCCGGTTTCGGCAGGCGGCCGAGCCAGCCGAGGAGCTGCTCCCGCCGCCCGCCCTCGGGGGTCGGTTTTCCCTGCGGCGGCATCTCGAACGCGAAAATGCGCTCGCGGATGTTTTCCCAGAGCGCCGTGTCCTTGCGGATCTGCTCGTAATCGCGATGCGCCGTCAGATCCAGATCCCCCTTCGCCTTCTCCTCGCGGTGGCACTCGTAACAGTATTTCTCGAGCATCGGCTGGATCGTGATCCGATACTCGTCCGCATGCGTCGGTTCCGCCAATGCGCGTCCGCCGGCCGCCCACAGGACGGCCAGTGCCACGAACGAAATGCTGGCGCGATCGGGTCGCATGCGGAAATTTCGGAACGCGCCGCCCGCAAGCGCCGGCGGCCGGTGACGGAATCCGTAGCAAGAAACGCTCCGGGCGCCGCGCCGGTCAACCTGATCGCTTCGCTTTCAAACCCACACGCGGCACCGGGATTTCCCCGAATCCCCGGGAGCCGCCGCCGCGCGCTCATTTTCCCGACTTGCGGGCAGGGGGGCGCCATGGCAGGGAGCGCGGATGCAGGATTTGAGCGAGAAAGTGGCGGTCGTGACCGGTGCCGGTCGCGGTATCGGTCTGGCCATCGCGCGCCGGCTGGCGACCGACGGCGCGAAAGTGGCCGTGGTTAGCCGCACCGAAGCGAACGCGGCCAAAGCGGCGGCCGAAATCAACGAAGCGAATCCAGGCGCGGCACACGCCTACGCGGTCGACATGGCCGATGGCGTGGCGGTGGCTGCGGCGGCGAAGCGGATCGTCGAGGATTTCGGCAAAGTCGATATCCTCGTCAACAACGCCGGCGTGACCCGCGACGGGTTGACGATGCGCATGAGCGACGAGGACTGGGACACCGTGCTCGACACCAACCTGAAAGGCGCCTTTCACGCAGTGAAGGCATTCCAGCGGTCGCTCCTCCGGCAGAAAGACGCGCGCATCATCAATGTCGCCAGCGTGATCGGCCTCATCGGAAATGCCGGGCAGGCCAATTATGCCGCCAGCAAGGGCGGCCTCATCGCGCTGACCAAGGCGCTCGCCAAAGAATTCGCCGGCCGCGGAGTGACCGTCAACGCCATCGCCCCCGGTTTCATCCAGACCGACATGACATCCGCGCTCAACGACGCCCAGCGCGAGGCGATCCTCCGCCAGATCCCGCTCGGCTTCCTCGGAGAAGCGGATGACATCGCCCACGCCGCCGCCTACCTCGCCAGCCCCGCCGCCCGCTACGTCACCGGCCAGGTCCTCGTCGTCGATGGCGGCATGGTCATGTAGGGCATTCCTGGCGATCGCAGTCACACGGCAGCCGTGCCATCTCCAAACCAATGCATCCGCTCAACAGCCTCGCTGAGCCTGCTCATGATCGGGACGCCTCAGAACAGGGTTGAAAAAGCTGACGGAGATGGTAGCCATGAACGATGGAACACACTCCATTTCTGGGAAAGGAAAGACAGGACTGGCTCAAACGCCAGAACGAAGCGACGGCTCGGGCAGTGGAGGCGGGAAAGCGGATGACGGTGGAGCGGGTGCGGGAACAAATTCGGCGGAATCTATTGCCGCATCCCTCGGAGAAGGGAGAAGCGGGCGCCGCGAATAATTCG
>CAZYHO010000090.1:5001-9760 GCA_964647495.1 uncultured Akkermansia sp.
ATTCGGCCCTGATGCGGGACGTGAAGCGCTGGAAACCGCAAAGAAGAACGCCGTCTCCACTTTCAATGGGGGCGAACACCGAGGCTATGTGACGCCTGAACCCAGGGTCATCAAGGAGACGCTCAATGGTCAGTACGGCAACGTCTTGCGAAAGGAGACGCCCCTCAACTACCTGCGCCGATTGTCGCTGTTAAACCAGTACGATCCCCGTCTGGACATCCGCGTTCCGGGAATCGTGCCTGGGCTGGCGGGCTCACACAAGATCATCACGGAAATGGCGTTCATCGAGGGTACGCGCCCCCGACAATCGGCCATTGACGCCAAACTCAGGACCGAGGGCTCGGCAGCCCCCGACGGGGGTGACATGCTCAACTGGAAAAACGAGGCGATGGGTCTGCGGATGCTCGACGCGCACACGGGCAACTGGATTCAGACACTGGAAGGCGGGCTGGCGCCCATCGACATTTACCTGGAACGACTCGGCGAGGATACTGCCCCAGGGAGTCCGAACGTGCGATAAGGGCAGCCCGCCAGATCCGACGGGCTTTTGCGTGATTCAGTGTGGTGAGATTCCGCTTTGTGCGCCTGTCACTCATGGTGTCACTTCACGGGTGGTTCAGAGTTCCCACCGCTGCCAGGTTTTGAACCTCCCCCACCATACCCCTCCACACCTCCGAGACATTTTTCAGACAAACGCAGTTCCCGGCGGCGTTTTCCGGATGCGACGAAGATGCACTGCACCGCGTGGACACCGATGAATCTGCCGAGGCCTGGGAACGCTGGCTCGCCACCGAGGCGGGAAAGTTCCTGTTGTTCGCGCGCAGCCGGACGGAGTGCGAGGCGGATGCGGAGGATGTCTTGCAGGAGGCGCTCGTCGAGGCTTGGGAGCGCACGCCGTCCGGGCGCGAGCCGGACGCGGCTCTGGTCTTTGCGACGATCCGGCGGCGGGCGCTCGACCTGGCGCGCGGCCGCACGCGCCGGGCGCGCCGCGAGGAACTGGCCGGCAGCGGCCGGGACGATGTCGCCTGGTTCGCCTGCGATCTCGAGGACGCGGAGAGGCGCGCCGAACTCGAACGGGCGGTGCGCAGCCTGCCCGAACCGCTGCGCGAAGTGGTCACGCTCAAGACGTGGGGTGGCCTCACGTTCGCACAGATCGCGGAAGCCGTCGGATGCCCGGCGAATACCGCCGCTTCCCGCTACCGCTATGGCCTCGAAGCATTGCGCCAGCGGCTCAAGGAGGTGCTCACATGAATGAACGACTCCCGACCGACGACATCGAACGGCAGCTCGCGCGCCTTCGCCCGGCCGAGCCGCCGCCCGCCCTGATGGCGCGCCTCCGCGCCGCCCGCCCCGAGGCGCGTTCGTTGAGTTCCCTTGAGCCTCCGGTGCGCGTCACCGCCCGACCCCGGCCATTTTCGCCGGCGCTCACCGCCGCCGCGGCCATCGCGCTGACCGCCGCGCTGGTCTGGCTCAGCGTGCCGGCATCGAACCGGATCCGGCCGTCCACCAACCCTCCGCTCACTACCGCCGATCCGGTTGCGGACGCGGCTCGGGACGCAGGTGCCGAACCGAGGCCGGCATCCGTTCCGGCCACCTCCGTTTTCCTGCCGGTCGAAGCGAGCAGCCGCGTGGTCAGCATGCAGCCGGTCTCGGCGACGCTCCGTCCCGACGAAGTCGCACGGCCGTTCTGGCGCGCGCTTGTCATCGACGACCTGACCGCCGTGGGCGCCGAGACGGACGCCGCGCTTCATTGGCGCCGCGCCCGCGAGTTGTACATCCCGGTAACCAGCCCGGTCTACTGAACTCGACCGCCTGTCTCCGCGGATGCCGTTGCCTTTTGCCTTCTGCCCCATGAAAACAAAACACCACAGCCCCATGAATCACGCTCACAGGCTCTCATCGCTGGTGGCCGCCGCTGCGGTCGCCGCCGCCACCGCCACCGCCGAACCGAATCCACCACCCGCCGGCGATGCGCCACCACCAAATGTCAAATCCTCGGATGCCACACCGGGCGCCACAGGCCCGATCGTCCTGCAGACCGCCGACGCCTCCGTGGCGCTCGACCTCAAGAATGGTCAGGCCAAGGTGACGATCACGGTGGAAAAAGACGGCAAGAAGGAGACGAGAACGTTCACCATCCCGGCGGACGCCGGGCTCGACCTCACACCCGAGATGAGCCTTGATGTGCCACTTCCTCTTTTCAAGGAATGGCACGCGGCGCAGGCTGACACACCGGCGAAGCAGAAAGTCACCTACCTCGGTGTCATGCTGAGCGAACCGCCCGCCCTGTTTGGCGGCGGTGGTTTCGGCTTGAACGCCCCCTCGTTTGGCCCTCCCGAATCCGCCACCGAAACCCCTGCTCATCCCGGCCTGCCGCCCGGCACCGGGCTGACGGTCAGCGGGATCACGCCCGGCAGCCCGGCCGAAAAAGCCGGCCTGCAAACAGGCGATGTGCTCGCCAGGCTCAACGATCAGATCCTCGTGAACCCGGGCCAGTTCACCACCTTGATCCGCACGATGAAGGAAGGCGAGAGCGTGAAGCTGGCCATCCTCCGCAAAGGCGAACCGAGCACCGTCGAGGCCACGCTTGCCAGCCGCGAGGAAGAAGCCACACCCGTCGCCAGAAGTTTTTCGTGGCATGCCGCGCCCTCGGGCGGCCTCGCCCGCGTGCTGACACTCGACGCCCAAGGCAATCTGGTCGAATCGACGCCGGGAGCGCAGGGATTTGACCCGACCGTGCCACCACCGGTTCCGCCAGTGCCCCCTGCCCCGCCGTCACCGCCGTCGCCCGCCGCGCCGCGGACCGCGGAGTCATCTGCCGGCGACACGGCGGCCCGTGAAGCCACCCGACCCCGCTGGGAACAGGCCTTGCGTGAAGCCGCCGCCGCCAAGGAAAACGCTGCCGCACAATGGCAGGCGCAGCTTTCGAAATGGCGCGCGGATTGGGAAGAAAGCCAGAAAAAAACCGCCGAGGATTATCGCAAGGCGATCGAAAAGATGAGCGAGGAAATCGCCAAGGCCCACGAAGCCGCCGCCAAGGCCCGCGAAGAAGCCCGCCGGGCCGTCGAGGAGGTCAAACGCAGACTCGAGGAACGGCGCGCGCTGCCGGATCGCAAACCGGATGACTCCGAGCCAAAAGATCCCGACGCCCCCGAGCCACCAAAAAACGCGTAGCACAACCACCCAAGCCAGGCGGCAAGCGCCGCTGCGTCTCCCGGATACAGGATAACTCCACGCACTCGGAGCGTCCCTCCCGTCCCTCCTCCCCCTTGGCCCTCGGACCACGGAGCCTTTGTGACACGATCCCGCTTTTTCCCGCCCAGCACATCGTCGCTGGATGACCGGCGCCAGCGCGATTTCGGGGATCGGGCCGGCGATGCCGCCATCTCCGGTGACAACACCCCGGAATTTGTCGGCCAGGAGGAAAACAGATGGCCCCTCATGCAAGCCGCCCACCCGAGGCGAGGCCATGAACGCAGGGCGATATTGCGCGATGCATTCACAGGTGGTACAGTCCCGTTTTCCGCGTGTCGTGATGAACACCTTTCAGTTCATGGGTTCGGGATGGCGGTGCTGGCGCACCCGATGAACGCCAATGGGCAGGCATCTGTCATTGGCGTTCATTCGCGGTTTCGAGGATTCCCCGGGCAGGCGCGTTCATTGCGGCGGGGCGTGGGCGCCAGGCGCGCGGACCACGGGCCCGGGGCGAGGAACGCGACGCCCGGTCCTGCCGCTCACGCCGGGCGGACCTGCACCTCGACGATGAGCCGGCGCGTGCCGCGGCCGCGATAAGTGCCGTTGACCGGGCGGATGTCGGCGTAATCGCGGCCGACGGCGAGTTTGACGTAGCGTGTGTCGGCGAGGCGGTCGTGGGTGGGATCGATCCCTTTCCAGCCGTAACCCGGAAGGAACACTTCAACCCAGGCGTGCGAGGCTTCCGGCTGGGTGGCCGGGCGGTTGACGTCATGGAAATACCCGCTGGCATAGCGCACCGGAATGCCCTGGGTCCGGCAGAGCGCGAGCAGGACATGGGCAAAGTCCTGGCAGACACCCCGCCGTGTGCGCAACACCTCCGCCACACGCGTGCCGGCGTCCGTGGCGCTCGGCACGTACGTAAAACTGCCGTGCACATGGCGCGCCAGAGCCAGCGCGTCACACCACAAGTCCGTGACACCTTTGGGCAGCACATCGATGGCTTCGCGCCACACCTCCGGATCGAGCGTGGCGAAATGGGAATCGGCCAGGAAGTCGAAGTAGTTCTCCGGGATATTCGGGTCGTCCAGGAGCGCGGGCGGATAGTCCTGCGCGACAGGACCGCGCGGATCGGGATGTGTTTGCACGAAGGAACGGGCTTCCACTTCCAGACTCTCGTGCGGATGGTGCAGATCGAAGTGATCGACGCGGTTCAGGTAAAAATCGTGGTAGGTGTGGACGGGGACAGCCGGATCGATCCGCAGCTCGAAGGCCTCGCAGCGCTGCAGGAAGTCGGTGACCGGACAGAGCCGGACATCGTTGAAGCTGTCCTGCACCGGACCATCGTACTCGAAGCGGGTGAGGTGGTGCAGCGCGAGGCGCAACCCGTCGGAGGATGATGAGGAAGGCAATGGCCGGCCGGCCTGGGGCTGGGACATGGTGGCTGAGTCAGGGGTCAGGTTCACGCGGCCGAAAAATCCACCGCCGCGAGTCTTGCGCCATCGGAAATTGCCTGCTCTCGCGCGGGGGCCGATTTCCTCATGGCCGCGGGGCGTGCCGCTGTTGT
>CAZYHO010000090.1:9860-12762 GCA_964647495.1 uncultured Akkermansia sp.
GCTGTTGTTGCTGTTGTTGCTGTTCTTGCTGGTGGAAGCGGATCTCGGCGGCCAGGTCGACCGGCGGATGGTGCATGAATGAATCGTACAGATGGGTGGCCAGCAGGCCGATTACCGACTGGGCGTCCTGCAGGAATTCGTGCAGGCCACGGCCGACGATTTCCTTCATCGAGAGTTCTTCGAGATTGTGGCGGAGGCGCTGAAAATCCAGTTCGGCCGGCTCGGCGTCCATCGACTGGCGGCGCTGGCCGCCGATGCGGCTCAGGGAGCATTCGAGTTCGCGCAGGCAGTAGCGCAGGGAGCGCGGGAAGCTTTCCGAAAGGACAAGGAATTCGGCCACCTTGAGCGGCAGGATTTCCGTGACGTAGAACCGGCGATAGGCTTCCAGGGCGCTGGTCGAGCGCAGCACGGCCTGCCATTGGGCCGTGTCCACGGCGCCGCCCACGTCGGTGGCCCGCGGCAGGAGGATGTGGTACTTGACGTCGAGGATACGTGTCGTCTTGTCCGCGCGCTCGAGGTATTTGCCGAAGCGGATGAACTCCCAGCCTTCGGTGCGGGAGAAGGTGGAATCTGTCAGCCCCTGGAAGAGATGCGAGAAGCGCTTGATCTGGTCGTAAAAGGCGCCCGGCCCCTCGCGCCAGACTTGCTGGGCATCGCGGGACTGGAGGAAGAGATAGACCTCGTTGAGCACCTCCCACATTTCGAGCGAGATCTGGTCGCGCACCTGGCGGGCGTTCTCGCGCGCCGCGCACACACAACTGAACACCGAGTTCGGATTGTCCCGGCTGAATGTCATGAACTCGGTCACCGCGGCGCTGTCGGCCTGCGGGTAGTGCTGGAAAAAGAGATCCTCGTCTCCCGCCGCGCGCAGAACCGGGATCCAGTGCTCCTTGATCCGCTGGCCATCGATCGATCCGAAATCGATCAACAATTGTATGTTCACATCGACCAGGCGCGCGATGTTCTCGGCGCGCTCGAGGTAGCGCGACATCCAGTAAAGCGCGGCGGCCACCCGCGATAACATGATCGTCGCAGGGAACGGCAAGACCGGATCGGCCGGGCGCTCGGCGGGTATCGCCGGTTCTGGCAGGGCGGCCATCAGGCGGGCAGCCCTCCGGTTGGGGCGCGCAGCACCCATGTGTCTTTTGATCCGCCGCCCTGCGATGAATTCACGACCAGCGAACCCTTGCGCAGCGCCACGCGCGTCAATCCACCCGGATTCACCGTGATCTTTTCGCCATACAGGATGTACGGCCGCAAGTCGATGTGCCGCCCTTCGAAGGCGCCGCTCTCGCGCACCCATGTCGGGTGCCGGCTCAACGAGATCGGTGGCTGCGCGATGAAATTGCGCGGATTGGCGACGACCTGCGCGCGGAATTCCTCGATCTCCGCCGCGCTCGCCCACGGCCCCATCAGCATGCCGTAGCCGCCCGCCTCGTTCGCCGACTTCACCACCAGCTTTGCCAGGTTCGCCAGAATGTACTCGCGGTCAGCAGGTTCGGACGCCAGATACGTCTGGACGTTTTCCAGCAAGGGGTCCTCGTCCAGGTAGTACTTGATCATGCGAGGCACGTAATAATAGATCAGCTTGTCGTCGGCGACGCCGGTGCCGATGCTGTTGGCCAGCGTCACGTTGCCGGCCCGCGCGGCGTTTACCAATCCCGGCACGCCCAGCAGCGAATCCGCCCGGAACACGGAAGGATCGAGAAAATCGTCGTCGATCCGCCGGTAAATCACATGGACCGGAACCAGTCCCGCCGTGGTGCGCATGTAAACAGCGAAGTCGCGCACGACGAGATCGCGCCCCTCGACGATGGGGATGCCCATTTGGCGCGCCAGGAAGGCGTGCTCGAAATACGCGCTGTTGAACACGCCTGGCGTGAGCAGGACGACGTTCGGATGGTCGCCGCCCGGGTACCCGGATGGCGCGACATACTGCATCGCGCGCAGCAGGTCCTGCGCATAGTCGTCCACCGGCCGCACTCCGGCCTGGCGCAGCATCTCGGGGAAGGCGCGCTTGATGGCCGCGCGATTTTCCAGCATGTAGCTGGCGCCGGACGGGCAGCGCAGATTGTCCTCGAGCACGAGGTATCGTCCGTCGCCGTCGCGGATCAGATCCGTGCCGCAGATGTGGACGTAAATGTCCCGCGGGACCTGGAAGTGCATGAACTCACGCCGGAAGTGTTTGGCGCTCAGGACATGAGCGGCGGGGACGACGCGGTCCTTCAAAATGCGCTGCTCATGGTAGATGTCGTGCAGGAAAAGGTTCAGCGCCGTCAGTCGCTGGATCAGCCCGCGCTCCACCACCTCCCATTCCTCCGCCGAGATCACCCGCGGAACGCAGTCGAACGGAAAGATTCGCTCCGTGCCCTGCGTGTCGTTGTAAACCGTGAACGTCACGCCGCCCCGCATGAACGCCAGCTCCACCGCCTCCTGTTTCTGCTGGTATTCCTCCCGCTCCATTCGGTTCAATCCGTCCGCCACCGGCCGGTAGTGCGGCCGAACCGCCTCGTCGGAAGTGAACATCTCGTCGAAGAATCCTTCGCTCGCATAATCCTGGAACAGCATGGGTCGGGGGGCGCGTCCGCCAATTCAAGACGCCGCAAAAAGCATAAGCAAGGCCAGTTCACAGGGAAAATGCGCCTCCCCGGCCCGCTCCGAGCATTTGCAGGTTCAGAGAAGCTGTTGAGCGGATGCCGTGGTTTGGGTGGGTGAGGGGGGGGGCGCCGCCTTCTTTCTACCGGCGCACGCCGCTCTTTGCGCAACGGTTCTGCGCACCGCCAGGGCCAAAGGCCCGGCCCTATACCAGCCTGAAGGAAAAACCGGGCCGTTGGCCCTGCGGCAGGGTTGGGGACAGACCCCTTGTGCGATCCCTGGATCGGCGCAGTTCATCCCATCCGTG
>CAZYHO010000091.1:0-12701 GCA_964647495.1 uncultured Akkermansia sp.
GCGAGGCGATACAAGGCGAGTGCGGCGGCGGGTTCGGGCTCGCCGCGCGCGCCGGCTTCCAGCAACTCACCGAGCGCTTCCTGCGCCCGCGGATGGCCCTGGGAGGCCAGGCGGCGGTAAAGATCGAACGCGCCTGGCACGTCGCGCGGCCCGCCCTCGCCCGCGACGAGCAGACCGGCGTAATTGAGGATGGCGGCCTCAAACCCGCGCTGGGCCGCCTCGCGCAGCCAGGCGCGCGCCGCGACCATGTCGCGCATCACTCCTCTGCCGTCCTGATAGCGGATCGCCAGGCGGTTTTGGGCCGGGGCGTAGCCTCCGGTCGCGGCGCGGTAATACCACTGGCAGGCTTCGACGTCGTTTCTTTCGACGCCCTGGCCGTTTTCCAGACAGACGCCTGTATTGAATTGAGCCATCGGCAGCCCGAGTTCGGCCCCCTTGCGAAACCACTGGAAGGCCTGGGCCGCGTCGGCGGGCAGACCGGCCCCCTCCTGATATGCCACGGCCAGTTGATTGGCGGCCATGGCGTGTCCGCCCTCGGCGGCCTGGCGGTAAAGCGCCGCCGCCGCGGCGATGTCGGGCTTCACGACGCGGCCTTCCGCGTGGATGACCGCGAGGCGGAATGCGGCTTCCTGCGATCCTTGCGCGCGCGCCGCTTGCAGGAGTTCGACCGCACGAGCGGCCTCCTTTTCGCTGCGGAGGTAGCGGTCAGACAACGCGAAGATGGCCGGCAGATGGCCATCCTCGGCGGCTTGCCGGAGCAAGGTCGCACCTTCGGCGGCGCGAGGCCCCTCCCCTTTCAACCCCGGATCAAGGAAAACGGCGAGCGCGAAAGCGCCTTCGTCTTTCACGTCCGGCGCGCCCATCGCCCTGCGCAGCCATTGTTCGGCCTGCGCCGCTTTGCTCTCGTCCGGCGCCTGGTCCGCCAGCCATTGCCCCATCGCGAGCGCCGCCCGACCGGATCCGGCCTCGGCCGCTCTTTCGAGCCACTCGCGGCCTTCCTCGCGCGTGGACGCCCGGGCCAGGAGCAGTGCGGCCAGATTGTACATCGACGGAACATTGCCCCGCTTGACGGCCTCACGGTAAAATGTTTCCGCCACGACCGGGGAGGTCGACACGCCCAGCCCGCGTTCATGCATGTAACCAAGCGCGAACAGGGCGCCCGCCTGCCCGGCCTCGGCTTCGCGGGCGAACACGCGGATCGCGGTCTTGTAATCTGCCTTGGCCAATGCGTCCCGACCTTCGCTCAGACCGGTCAGGCTCTCCACCTCGGGCGCCATCGGCTGCAGCACCACGGCGGCAGGCAGAATGGCCACCGAAACGGCCAGCACGGCACACGACCACAAAACCCGCGCACACCACCCGAACTGGCGCCCGAAGAATGGGCTGCCATCTCGTTGCCGGGGCATGGCGAAGGCCGGGAAAACTGGCGAAACGGATGTCATGGCAAGAAAAAGCGGGCTCCTGCTGAGGGAGCCCGCCGTGAAATCGCGGATTTGTGGAGGCGGAGGACCCGTCAGGAGCGGCGCCGGCGGGTGAAGAGCAACGTGAGAGCGCTCAACCCGAGCAGAGCGGATCCGGGTTCAGGCACGAGACCCAAACCGATATTGCCGGGAGTGGCGGTGGTCAGGCGCTGAAACCCTTGGGCACCGGTGTCGCCGGTGGCGGTGTGGTCGCCGAGCGCCCACCAGAGGTTGATGTTCGAGCCACCGCCTCTCTCAAATTGATAGGCGATGAAGTCGTATTCGCCTTCCGTGAGTTCGATGTACCCCCAGGCATTCGTGTCTCCGGTAAGGTAATCGGCCACCATGGTCTGATCGCCTCCCTCCTCCAGAAGGACGGCAATATTATTTTCGCCACCATCAAAATCGTTGATCGAGAGGAAGCTCTGGCCGACGATGCGGAGTGAGGCGCCGTCGTCCGCCCTCAATCCGAAGGTGATGCCCAGCGTCTCGTTGGACGCGCCGGCTCCGTTATCGACGGTGATTTTCCCGATGACGGATGTCCCATAGTCATCAATGACTCCTGCTTGCTGCTCGATGGGCATCTGGGCATCGGTAATGGAGACGACACTCACTTCCCTGGTATATGTCGTGGTCGCGTTGGCCAAGGCATCACGGCCGCCGGCGAGAGTGGTGACCTGCTGACCCTCAGGAGCTGCCGCATTTGTCACCGTGGCAGGGCTGCTCAGGCGTACCGTCGGGACAATGGCGTCCTGGATCGAGCCATCGCCGAGAGCGAGCCATTGGGCAGGCGTGCCGCTCGTGTCGGTGATGGCGCCCTTGGTGGAGGACACTTCGTAATACGCGCCGCCGCCGCCTTCCCAAGCTATGAATTCCACGTCGTACGTGCCGGCCGCCAAAGTGATGATGCCGCGGGTATTCGCGTCCCCGGTGCCGGTGTGGAATGCGATGGTCGAGGGATCGACCGGATCGATGTAACCCAAGCCGTTCACGCTGTCGAACTGCTGGCCCACGACACGGAGAGCGAAACCGTCATCCGAGCGAACCTGAATCGTGTAGGTGCCGGCTTCGGTCACCTGGACGGTGCCGCGGGCTGCCGTCAGGATATTGTTGTCATCCTCAGCAGTATTGCTGAGGAAAGGAATAGGCGTGCCACCCAGGACGGGGCCTCCGGCAGCGTTCGTATCGGGGTCGGTCACATCCAGCTTGGGAAGCTGCGCCAGATGTGCAGTCCCGGCGCCGCTCTGGATCAGGTCGACCGAGTCGCGGATATTTCCGGCCAGCGTCAAGCCTGTCACTTCGCGCACTCCCCATGTTCCGAAGCCGCCGGCGGGGGCATTCAGAGTTCCCGGTGCGGGAAGGGCGGATCCCACTTTAATGCCCGCGATAGGTGTGGCCGACTCGGTGCGATACTCGACCACGCGGAAGGCCGTGGCGGCTCCTTCGGCGGTCGAATGCTCGTCCGCCACAGGCTCGTTGAGGCCGTAACCGGAAGTATTGTCGTTCCAGAGACCGTCATTGCGGATATGCGCGGCATCTTCGCCGCCAGCGTCGTTCGGTTCGCCGCCACCCCATGCGTTAAATGAGAAAGTCTCTCCGGTCGTCCAGGCCCATCCGTTGGTAAGGTTGCCGGGCGAACCGAACACCTGTGATTCGGTGGCGCCTGGTGCCACTCCCACGCGATCGGACAGGCCGATCCAGACGTTCGCGGTCGGGAGCAGATTCTTCGCGATCATATCGTTCTCGCCCTGGCTGAGGACGGAGACCAGATTGCCGGCGACGGAACCGCCTGGATCCACGGTGCCGGTGACAGGGTCGAATTTGCTGGCCGTGGCCGCCTCAAGCGCATCTTTGAAGGTGGTGGCGGTGGTGACGGTTTCGTAGACATTCCATGTGCCGCCTGGTCCAAATGGACCTTGAAACAATTCCGCCGAGGCGGCCAAAGGGAACAAGACTGCGGCTCCCAAGGGGGCGGCCGTCCAGATCGAGGGGATTTTCATAATGTGGCGGGTTTGGCGGGGGTGGGGGGAGGCAAATGCGAGTGAAGTTCAGCTTTTATGGAAAAATCCCGGGGGTGGCAAGCCCTTTCTCCAGGAATTCTGTGAAAAAATCTTCACAGGGCGGCTCTCGGCTCTGGCTCGGAAGGTTCTCCGGTTCTGCCAACGGGATCGGGGCCCTCAAGGCGCTGCGGAGAGGCGGTTGTGGACGGAGTTGATGGATTCGAGGATCCCGAAGATCATCGTGACTGGCGGGTCATCGTTTTTCCGGCTGGAAATCGGCGGCGCCGGCGCGCCAGAGCACGAAGGCCCAGCGGCTGGCGAGTTCCTGGTGGACCTGACTGCGTTTCGACCCGATACCGTGACCGGCTTCGGGGTCGAGGAGGAGAAGCACGGGGTTTTCTCCGGTGGTGGCGGCCTGGAGACGCGCGGTCATTTTCCCGGACATCCAGGCGTCGACGCGCCGGTCGTTCAGGCCGTGCGTGAGCAGGACGGCGGGGTAGCGGACGCCGTCGCGGACGTTGTGAAGCGGGCTCATGGCGAACAGGGCGCGGAAACCGTCGGGGGTGGCGACGGTGCCGAACTCCTGGATGTTCGGCGGCCCGTTCTCGGTGGTTTCCATGCGCAGGAGGTCGGTGCATCCGACGTTGATGATGACGGATCCGAAGAGGTCGGGACGCTCGGTGAGCGCGCGGCCGACGAGGATGCCGCCGGCGCTGCCGCCCTGGATGGCGAGTTTCGGCGTGGTCGTGTAGCCTTGGGCGATCAGGTGTTCGGCGCAGGCGATGAGGTCTTTCCATGTGTTGGGTTTGGTGGCCATCCGGCCGCCGAGGTGCCATGGTTTTCCTTTTTCGCCGCCGCCCCGGACGTGGGCGATGGCGATCACGCCGCCGCGTTCGAGCCAGGCGAGGTTGAGCGGGTTGAACCCGACGCGGCGAATGCTGCCGTACGCGCCATATCCGTTGAGAATCAGCGGGGCGCCGCCGTCCAGCGCCAGGCCGTCCCGATGGATGATGGAAAGCGGCACCGCCGTGCCGTCATGGCTCGCGACCTCGACCTGCCGCGAAACATAACCGGGCACATCGTCGTAGGCGCCTTTCGGCTGCAGCGCGCTGGGCCGGAATTCATCACTCGCGGGATCGTACATGTGCAGCGCCCGCCCTTTTGTCCACGACTCCGCGGCGATCACGATGTCGCTGAAATACGGCGAGGCCTCGGCGACAGTGGCGGCGAGGGCGGGGTCGGGCGACAGGCGGCGCGGCGCGCGACGGCCCGCCGGATCGAGCGCGACCACCACGCCGGCGCCGTTGGACGTGGCGTTCACGTACACGGCGTCTTTCGAGGCGCGCAACGATGACAGGACCAGATCGCTCTCGGGCAGGACGACCTCCGCTTTCGCGAAATCCGGCGCCGCGAGCGGAACGCGCACCACTTTATAACGCGGCGCGTCATCGGAGGTGATCAGGTACACAAAACCGCCCTGCGCCTCGAAGTCGATGACGCCGTGGCGGGCGTCGCAGATCGCCGACCAGGTGACCGGCCCGGCGGTCAGCGCATCGAGGCGCGCGCAGAACAACGTCAGCTCCTGTGAGTCGCCGTGCTGGATCTGGCCGACGACGTGGTCGCAGCCCGGGAAAACGCGGACACTCGGGAAATCGAGCGGCGCGAACGGGACGCCGGGGGAAAGATCCACGCCAAAGACCGGCGTGTCCTGTTCGACGGACTGGCCGAGCCGGTGGAGGAAGGTGATCGTGTTCTTGTATGTCTCGCTCGCGGGTGTGCCGGGCGGCAATTTCTGACGGCGGCAGTAGAAAAAGCCGCTCGAATCCGGCAGCCACTGCGGCTCGTTGTAGGCGGTTTCGATGCGGTCGATCGACACCGGCAGGTCGCCGCCGGTCGACAGGTCGCGGACGAAAAGCGTTGTGACTTCCGATCCGCCTTTCGCGATGCCAACCACGGCGTGGCGGCCGTCGGGCGCGGGGACGAAATACTCCAGACTCGCGTGCGAACCGCCCGGCGATTCATACGTCTTCGGGTCGAGCGCGACCCGTTCGTCGCCGCCCGGCGATGGCCGGGACGCGATGACCGGCGTCTCGGCGCCCGCCGCGAGCTTGCGGTAAAACAACGACCCGTTTTCCAGCCGCCGCAATCCGCTCAACGTGTACGGCGCGCCCTGGTCAAGCACGCGGATGCGCTCCAGCAGCGCCTGGCGCCCGGGCAGGCGCTCGAGTACCGCTTCCGTGTACGCCGATTGCTCCCGCATCCATCCGCTCACCTCCGCGTCCTTCAAATCCTCCATGTAGCGGTAAGGATCGATCACTTTCGTCCCGTGATATTCATCCTCCACTGGCCGCACAGGCGCGGCAGGCGGCGGCGCGGGCGGTTTTCCGACAGCGGAGATGGCGATCATGAGAAACAGAATGCCGATGGTTGTGGGTGCGTGCATGGAAACGGGGCGGAAGCAGGCGCAAGGTGCCCGCGAATCGGCGGAAGAACAAGCGGTCGTCATTTGTCATTTGACATTCGTAGCCCTCCTCCCTCCGACTCTGATCACCGCCATTCCTGAATCGAAAGATAAAAAAACCTGCAAAATATTCTTGCCGCCGCCATGGCGATCGCCCTAGGCTCGCAAAAAGCCACCCACCTCCACTATGTTCCAGCCCTTCTCCCTCGTCCGCCGCCCATCAGCTTGGGATTGTCGTGCCTTGTTGCTGGTGTTCGGCTGGTGTGTTGCAACCGCCGTGGCCCAGCAGGATCAGACGAGCCTGTATTACTCTTTCGATCCTCCCTGCTTTTCCCCAGGAACAGTTGATGGCCAGTTTGGTTGGTGGGTGGACCGCGGCGCTGCGGAAATACTTCCCGGCGTCGGCATTGACGGGAGCGCCGCTCTGTCCGTCGAAGCCCGCACCCCCTTTTCCCAGGCCCGGCTTTCGCTGCCCCGCCCCGGTTCATTGGCGCATCGCCTCGAAGCGCAGGATCTGCCCTCCTCCCTTTTCCTGGATGCCTGGCTCCGGCTCCCAGCGGCGCCGTGGGAGGCATTGGACGATTCCCTGGACCTGGACAGCGCCCGCATCGGCCTCTTTCGAACGTCGTTTTTCGATGATCTCGCCGAGTGGCACGTCTTTGATGGAGATGGCGCCGGGGCCGGTGTGTGGATCAACACAGGCTTGGCCGCCATGCTCGATCCGTACACGGAAGTGACGACCTGGACGCGCATCACAATCCGGGAGGATCTGGACACAGAGAGTTGGGACGTCTGGGCCGACGGCAAACTCCTGGCAAGCGGCCTCCTCTTCCAGGAGGCTCCTGAAGCGGACAGAATCGATCTGTTCGTGCTGGGCCACTCCGACAAGCCTGTTCTTCTGGACAATGTCATGGTCTCCTTCATCAATCCACTTGACGCTGATCCCGGTGAGCCGCTCCAAACGGCTCCGACGATCACCGCCGATCTGGCCGACAGCGATGTGGACGGTCTCCCGGATGCTTGGGAGTTGGCGCATGGGTTCGATCCGTACGATGCCAGTGATGCCCTTTCCGATCATGACGGTGACGGCCTCACTGCCTTGGCAGAGTATCTTCTCGGTACTGATGTCGCGAAGAAGAATGTCTGGGGATCCGTGGCCGATTCCGGCGCCACAGTATTCAACCGCTACCCCGGCGCTTCCCTGAGGCAGATGGCCATCGATAGAGATTAACCACGCTCCAGTTCTCTTCGTAATGCATCCGCTGGAATCAAATCTCCCACGCCTTCATCGAGACCGGCAAGACCCGGTGTCGCGCCCATTCTCTACGCCTCAAACCCCTCTGCTCATGAACACTCTCCTCCGTGCGACCACCGCCGGTATCGCCACTGTTCTCTCGTTGGTTTCTGTAAGCCCTCAAGCCGCCGGATGCTGCGGCGGCGGCAAGGGAGGAGAAAAGCCGGACCCGGCAGTCCCCTCGATAGGGCCGTTGAACAGGCCCATGCGAGCCACCATGCACAATCCCGGGTCCGGTGACGATTCGGTGACCAAGGCGGATTCATCGGCCACCGTCCCTCCCGGCACCCACGACGCCAAGTTCGGCGGCCATGATGGGACGATGGCCCCGCAGCCGGGCGAGTTGGCCTCCCACGACTCCGCCAACGGAGGAACAGGAACCAAGCCATCCAACTGCCCTCCGCCGTACTACGGCGTGGGAGGCGGTGGGGGTGAGGCGCCGGATACTTCCCCTCAGCAGCGATCAGGCGGCTTCCCGGACAAATCGAACAACCTCGTCAAACCGGGTTTGGTCGAGACAGTTCCCGGTGAGCATCATGGATCAGGAGGCATTTCGCCATCGCCGATGCTCACCGACCTGTCGACGAACAAGCCCACCGCTCCTTCCCCACGGTTTTCCGCGGCACTCGGACTGATGGCCGACCAGCGGACCAGCGCGGGAATCCTGCTCCCCAAACTATCGTCGACCGAAGGTCCGGCGCGCATAGGCCACTACGAAATCCGCAGCGGCGCCGCGAGCAATGACGAAGCCTATGGCACATCTCCCAAGACGTGGACCATCACTACAGCCGAGGAAGATGTAACCCGTCTCGAGGAGATACCCAGCTCGTCTCCGACGTTGAAAGTGACCTTCTGCAAAGAAGGAAGCGCCGTCCACCAGATTACCACGATCACCGAGTTGACGACCGGAGTCCCCACAGGTTACAGCAAAGGCTATGATTTCGTCCAGCAATATCCGGGGATCCCGTCATCCACATCCACCACTCGAATATGGGTGAGCGCTCCAGGAGCGTCTACCGCCAGGACGATGCTGATCGACGCTTCCGGAGTCGAACACACGACCACCTCCACCGTCAACGCGGGGGGGACACCGATCAAGCGGACCGCGGTGTATCAGAGGAAGGAAGCGGGCACGATCACTTCACACACAATCGATGAATACACGATCATAGGTGGTGAGGAGCTGCTGACCTCATCGAAGATCGCGCTTAATGGCGCCGGCACCGAGGTTCTCACCACCACCTACATTTATTGGAATGTGCCGGGCAGTCCGAACCACAAACGCCTGCAAAGCGAGCAGCGGTGGGACGGCTCCTGGACCGTGCATGCCCTCAGTGAGAACGGTGCGGTACACTATACAATCACGCCGTGGGCTTCCACTTCGATCAGCCACCTGGGACTCGCGCCAGCCATGCCCATATCCTCATTGCTCAGTGCCGCCGCCTCGACCACTCATCCGTACCGCCTGGAGTCTCAAACCTATACGAACGGAGCGAGTGGAGTCGTGGACGGAACGCCGGACGTGAATGTCGTCAAGGTGGCCGGACAGGAAATCTATCGCAAGCAGATCAACCATGGCACAGGATTCTACGAAACCACGATCAACGGCAGCGGCCATAAACAAATCAGTTGGATTCCCCTGTGGTCGAACATGGGTAAAAAAACGTATGCGACAGGCCGGCTCAACGGTGCGCCTCAGATCACTGACTTCGATGTGCCGTCAGGCAACTTTATAGGCTACACTCATACCTTCAATGAGGAGAGTGATACAAACAACACGCGCACGGCCACCACTATAACGAAGAAGGATTCGAATTCCGCCGAAACGCACAAGACGGTATCCGTGTCACGGCGCAGCGATGGACGGCGCGAGAGCGCAAGGCGCTATCTCGACAACAGCCTGATCGAGGTGGAGATTTCCTCCTACGATGCGCTGGACAGGATCCTGGCCAGGCATGTGAATGGTTTCGAGCGGGAGGCCTGGGCGTATCCGGCGGCAACGAGCGGCACGGCGGGCGCCGTGTCCGCCGTCACGCACCGCGCGGAAGACGGGTCCCGGCGCACGACGGAGTACGATGCCAGGCAACGCCCGGTATGGGAGAAACGGCACGGCAGCGCGAGTACCACCGCCTTCGGAGTCACGCTCCCGGCGCAGCCGGACATCATCATGCGATGGTTGTACACCCCCCGTTCCGATGGCAAGACGGGTCAAGTGGTCACCACCCAGGTGGAAGCGGGTGGGGTTGTCCGCTCGACGGTGGAAACCTTTGATGGAGCGGGGCGAAGATCCTCTCTCGTGAATCCCGATGCCAGCCAACGCAGTTGGACATATGCGGTCAATGGCTCGGGTGTCTACACGGTGACCGCGTACGCGAGCGTTGGCGGATCCGGAACAGTCATTGAGACCTCGGGAAGAAATCGGGACGGCAGTCCCGCCTTCTCCGGTCCTGTGCCGGCACGGAACTATGTTCACTCGGTCGCGGGGGCATTCCGCACCGCAACGGATGAAAACGGCCCCGGCGCGGTCAAGGTGCGGCGCGTGGAGACCGATGGGCTCGGCCGGACTGTGCGTGATGAGCATCTGCAGTCGGTCGTCGGAGGCGCCCCTGTTTACGAGGACTCCCTTCATGTGTACGACCAGAATTATGAGTTGGAATCACGCAGCCGTCGCGCCCCGAGCGGCGGCATCATCTACGACGTCTGGAAGCGCTCGTACGTCAATGGCGCCCTTGTGGTCGAGAGTGGAACCAGCGTGAATGCCACCTGGGATACCGGGGATCAGAATCTGCGCAAAGTGGTGTCGCTCAGCTCGGTGGATGCGAGCATCCCCGCATTGGAGGTGGGCAACGACTCCGTTGCGTTCGCCTGGCGGACGACAAGCACTTTCATGCCGGTCGCCGCGGCCTCGACGGCGTGGGAAATGACGGCGGCAACCGTGCGGAAGGTTCCCCTCGCGCAACGCTCCGTGACATCCTGGTCGGGGCATCTGGCCAATTCGTTTCCGCAGTCATGGACGAACGACGGAGGCACGATCTATACCGAAGCGGAAACGCTCAGTCTCTCCGGCGGCGTGCTCTCCAGGCAGTGGCAGCTTCGCCGGGGATCGATAGCGCCCGGGATTTTCCGAAGGAGCATCGGTCGTGACGGTATCGATTACGTGTTCAGCAGCCAGGACGCCGGGAATACGACGCTACCCCACAATGCGTTCCGTGAGCCATTGGCCGAATTCTCATGGAAAACAATCCCGCATTGGCCGAAGCTGGAACGCAACAATACCGGGCAGGTGGCCGCCCGCCTCCTGCCCAACAGTTCGATTTATACGGACAAATACACATATTACACCGGCAGTGGCGATCACCGGGCCGGCCGGCTGCGTTCGGCCCAGACGTGGACGTACCCCAGTGGCGGGGCCGGTATGGCGCTGGGCACGACATACTACCACTACAATCCCCAGGGGGAGATGCTGGCCGTCTGGGGTAATGGCTCCCCGACCTCGCTCCATACGTATGACACCGAAGGCCGGATGACGCACCTCCGCACGTATCGCACCGCCCCCAGCATCCCGGCCCCGGACAATTTGACCGCTCTGGAGACGGCGCTTGCCGCGGCGGCCACCGCCGCCACCGTGCAGACAACCCAGTGGATCTATTTCAACGTCCCCGCTCTCACGCTCGTCAGTTCCAAGAAGTATGCCGGCCAGGCAAACGGCGTGGATTACACCTACAACCATGACGGGTCACTCGCCACACGTACCTGGCTGCGGACCGATGGAACAAACCGCCTGCGCACCCGATATTCTTATACAGTGTTTGGCCAGTTGAGCAACATTCAATACGGATCGACCGCCGTGACAACTTATCCGGTGGGCAATCCGAACCATACACCATTGGTCTATTTTGCGTACGACCGTGCCGGCCGGATGCGCTATCGCTCGGATGCCAGCGGCGCCACAAAACTCGAATACAGATATGACGACTCCCTGCTCAATGAATTGGCCGTCGAGTCTCCCATGGATGGAGCCAACATTGCCGCTGCCGGCAAACACCTGCGCCGCACCGTGGATGGTTATGGAAGGCTTTCCATGCTCGAGGCCGCGTGGGGAAACGCTCTGGGCGTCCCCAACTTTACCGGAAGCTATCAGTATTCCCCCTACGTAACCTACAATTATGGACTTGCCGACAGGCTGACGAGCCTCAGCTCCGCGGGCGTTCAGGGTGTCGTATTGCGCTCGTCCACCCAGGAGTATCTTTCCGTGTCGACAACATCGTCGTCCTATCCTGCCTACGGCGCCTTCTCCAGCATCCTTCGCAATTCATACGGCCAGCCGGTGACGCACGACTCCTCGTTCATCATCACGTATGGCGCCGGGAACACGGTCCCGTACTCGATCAGTTCGACACCGTTTACCTGGGACTCGAACAGGCTCGCGACCCGCGGGGAGGGAGACACAACCTGGAAGTATGGTTACAACTCGAAAGGAGAGGTGGAGGGCGTATTCAAGACATTTGTAAGCCATCCATCCGTCACTCAAAAAGGATCGCAGACTTATCACTACTACGACAATATCGGCAACAGAATTAGTATCGAAGAGGGTCCCAACAAGCGCGAAACCCATTACACCACGAACGACCTTAATCAATACACCTCCATTACGCGCCCGGTTCTCACGGCGGACATCATGGGCAAAAGGACGGGGTCGCAGCAGATCAGCGTCAACGGCGTCACACTTGGCCCAAGCGATTACCAGCCGACTTCAAGCGGGCTTTATTTTCACAAAGAGATCGCCAACACTCCCGGTCCTCAACAGGCCGGGGACACAATCGAGCCGGTGTACGTTACGGCCGGAGGCTCACCAATCACTCCCGACCAGGGCGCCTTCGCCTCCGTAGGCGCCACTTCGTTCGCTCCGTCCCACGACCTCGACGGCAATCTCCTCAACGACGGCCGCTGGACGTACACATGGGACGGCGAAAACCGGCTCACAAAAATGGTCGCCCTCGCCTGGACGCAACCCGCCGCCGGCTACCAGTCCCCGGCGCCCGGCGGCAATTCGCTTGCAGCCATGACCATCGAGTTCGCCTACGACGGTCTGTCCCGCCGCATCAGCAAGAAGACGAGCATGACCGGCACGCCGACGAAGATGGAGGGGTATCTCTACGACGGCTGGAACGTCGTCATGATTGCCGAGCTGAACCCGGCCAACGGAGCGCACATCAAGCGCAAGTGGTCGTGCCTCTGGAAACCGGATGTCGGCAGCAGCATGCATGCGCGCGCCTCGTGGCAGGCCGCCGGCGGCGTCGGCGGCCTCGCCTGGATGCAGACTGGCATCGCCCAGATGTACTACCCGCCCTATTACTACAGCGACGCCGAAATCCACGTCCCCATGACCGACCACATGGGCAACATCCGCCACTACTACCAGATCAAATCAGCCGCCGGATCGCTCACCGGCCAGGTCAGCGCCAACTTCGAATACGACGCCTTCG
>CAZYHO010000092.1:0-12582 GCA_964647495.1 uncultured Akkermansia sp.
TTCGAGGCTCACCGGCTGGCGTCGGCATCCGGATCGTCCTGGCGGCGGCGGCGTTCCTCGATGCGGGATTTTTCCTCATCGGTGAGGTCCGGCAGAGCGGGGCGATCGCGGGTGGCCTGCGGGCCGAAGTCGGTCTTGTTCCAGTAGATGACGACGTTATGGCTGGCGCGGCCGGCGGCGACGATGTCGGGTTTGCCATCGGCATCGAGATCGGCGGCGGCGATATCTTCGCAAGCCATCGGCGTGTCGGGGCCAAGCGTGTGCACGGACCAGGACTCACCGGCGGCCGAGCCGTCGCGATGATAGAGCTTGATGCCGGTGCGGCCGTCGGCGTCCGGTTCGCGCCAGCCGGCGACGACTTCCGGGAATCCGCGGCCGAGGAGCGGCTGGCAGAGCAGCGCGTGCCCCTGGTTCAGGGACGAGTCGAGCACGGTGCGGCCGGCGTCATCGTGATAAATGACGACCTCGTTGCCGTGCATCGGCTGGATGACACTGAGGATGCGGGATCCGGCGGCCCGGATTTCACCCACCCCGCTGTCCAGCCCCGGAAGTTCCAATGATTCGCCCTGCCAGCGGCCGTCGATGAAACCGACCTGGCGCACGCCCTGGCGCCCGCCGATCCAGACGCTTTCGGCGCCGCCGCGCGACCGGCGCACTTCGAAATTGTGCGTCTTGTTCAGCGAGGCGTCGACCACGCTGGTCGTCCATGCCGCGGCATCCGAACGCTGCGCCGGCACGTCGTAGGCGAGCACGCGCACCGGATCACCCGTGCCGCTCCCCGGGTTGTTGCCACGGCCGTGGAGCGGGACGACGACGAGCTTGAACTCCCCGGGACCGGTCTGGACCCACCTCATGCGGTGCGTCGTCGGCTCGTGGGCGAGTTTGACCGGCGACCACGGCTGCGTCGGGTCATCGGGTCGCTCGAGGTAAAAGACGGCGCCGCTCTTGGCTTCATCCACAGTCTCGCCGGGATTCCACTGCGCTCCGACGGCCACCTCGGCCCGGCCGTCGCCGTCGATGTCGCGGGCGGCCACGCACACATTGTCCATGAGCGTGAGCTGGCGCGCCATCACGTGCTTTTCCCAGGACGGGTTGCGGTACCAGACGATCTCGGATTTGTCGGCGAGCACGATGTCCGGGCGCTCGTCCCCGTCGATGTCGGCGATGGCGAGGCCGTAGCCGATTTTGATCGTGTCGTCGATGACCTTGGGTTCGAAGACCGGCACGGGGGCGTCGAGCGCCCAGGCGGCCCAGGGCAGGACGGCAAGCAGAACGGATCGAATCATCATGGGGCGAGCATAGGCGATGATTCGGCCCATTGGCGAGATTTTCTCCATGCAATCGCGCGCATCCTGTCCAGCGTGCGCGCCGATGCGCATTCCCATCATACTGGCCTGCTTCTGCCTGTGTGCCGCGACCGGCGGTCTCACGTCGTGCGACCGGCTCGAATCGCGCGCGTCGAGGGCCGCCCGGGACGGCATCCTGATCTTCGGAAACGGCTCCGAACCCCGCTCGCTCGACCCGCACATCACCACGGGAGTCCCCGAGCACCACATCCTCTCGTCCATCCTCGAAGGCCTCGCCTCCGAAGCCCCCGTCGGCGATGCCGTGGTGCCCGGCGCCGCGAGCCGCTGGGAGTCAAACGAGGCGCTCGACCAATGGACATTCCACCTGCGGCCGGACGGCAAATGGAGCAACGGCGACCCGGTGACCGCCCACGATTTCGTCTGGGCCTACCGCCGGATGCTCACTCCCGCACTCGGCGCCGAATACGCGGCCATGCTCTACCTCCTCAAAGGAGCGGAGCCGTTCAACAAGGGCGAATCCACCGACCCGGAAACCATCGGCGCCCACGCTATCGACGACCTCACCCTGCGCCTCGACCTCGTCGGCCCCACCCCATATTTCCCCAATGTGCTCTCGCACTACGCCTGGTTCCCGTTGCACCCGCCGACCATCCTCCAGCACGGGCGCATCGACACACAGGACAGCCGAGGGACAAATTCCCCGAATTCCGGCCGGGACCACCGAACACCAGACGAAATCGCGCTGAGCAATCGCGCCAGCCGCTGGACACATCCGGGAAATTTCATCGGCAACGGCCCATTCAAGCTCAAGGCGTGGCGCTTCAAGCACATGATCGAGGTCGAACGCAACCCGCACTACTGGGACGCCGCCAACGTCAAGCTCAACGGCATCCGGTTTCTCCCGATCGACAACATCCCGGCCGAAGAACGCATGTTCCGCGACGGCCAGCTTCACGTTACCCAGACGATCCCGCTGGATAAAATCGAATACTGGCGCGACCTCCACCCGGATCACTACTACATCCACCCGTATCTCGGCATCTATTTCTACCGCGTCAACGTCACCAGGCCGCCGCTCACCGACAAACGCGTGCGCCACGCCCTCTCGCTCGCCATCGACCGCGCCTCCATCACCAAAAACATCCTCAAGGCCGGCCAGATCCCCGCCGTCAACCAGGTCCCTCCCGTCGGCGGCTACACCGGCCCGGAGGTCCTGAGGTTCGATCCGGTCGAGGCGCGGCGCTTGCTTGCGGAGGCGGGTTTCGCCGACCCCTCGTCGATGCCGCGCTTCGACATCCTGTTCAACGTGAGTGAGGCGCATAAAACGATTGCCGAGGCCATCCAGCAGATGTGGAAATCCCACCTCGGCATCTCCGTCGGCCTCAACAGCCAGGACTGGGGCGTTTACCTCGACGCCCAGCAGCGGCTCGACTTTGATGTGTCGCGCGCCGGCTGGATCGCCGATTACACCGACCCGATCACGTTCATCGACATGTGGACGACCGGCAACGGCAACAACATGACAGGCTGGAGCAGCTCCGAGTTCGACGCCCTGATCGCGAAATCGCGCACCATCCGCGACACCCGGGAACGCTTCGCCGTGCTGCGCGAGGCCGAAAGCCTGCTCCTCGATGACATGCCCGTCATCCCGATCTATGTCTATGTCCGCAACTACCTCGTCTCGCCCATCGTGACCGGCTGGGACAAGAAACTGCTCGACCACCGGCCCTGGAAACATATCGGGCTCCAGATCGAACCCGCCGCCAAGCCATGATCCGATTCTTGTTCAACCGCACATGGCAATCGGTCGCCACGCTCTTCGCGATCATCACCGCGACGTTCTGGATCGTGCAGGCGTCTCCGAGCAGCCCGTTTCAAAGTGAGCGCGCCGTTTCCCCGCACATACTCGAGCAGATGAAGGCGGCGTACGGGCTGGACCGCCCGCCTTTCGAACAATACACACGCTACCTCGGCAACCTGCTCAAGGGAGATCTGGGCCTGACCACCAAGTACGAAGGCTGGACGGTGATGGAAATCATCGGCAGCGCCTTCCCGATCTCGCTGCAACTCGGCTTGCTCGGGCTGTCCATCGCTCTCGCCATCGGCCTGCCGATCGGCATCATCGCCGCGGCGCGCCGGAACTCGGCCGCCGACTGGATCCCGATGTCGCTTTCCATGATCGGGATTTGTCTTCCCACCTTCGTGATGGGGCCGCTGCTGGCCCTCGGGCTGGGCCTGAAGCTCGGGTGGTTCAATGTGGCTGGATGGTACGGCGCGAGCGACCGCGTGCTGCCGGCGCTGACACTCGGGCTGTACTACTCCGCATACATCTCGCGGATGACGCGGGCGGGCATGCTCGAAGTCCTGTCGCGCGATTTCATCCGGACGGCGCGCGCCAAGGGGGTTTCGGAGCGCGGCGTGCTGCTCGGCCATGCGCTTAAAATCGGCCTGACCCCGGTGGTGGCCTACCTCGGCCCGGCCATGGCGGGCATGGTGTCCGGCTCCTTCGTCGTCGAAAACATTTTCCAGGTGCCGGGACTCGGGCAGCACTTCGTGTCCGCCGCCCGCAACAACGATTACACGCTCCTGCTGGGCGTCACCGTTTTTTATGCCACGATGCTGGTGGCGGCCAACGTAGCCGTCGATCTGGTCCAGGCGTGGATGAACCCGCGCATCCGCCTCGAAGCATGAGTGAATCGCCCGCCACATCCTCCGCACCCCGCTCACCCTGGCGTGAGGCATGGCGCCGGCTCCGGCGCAATCACCTCGCTGTCGTCTGTGGCGCTCTGCTCATCGTCATCCTGCTCGCCTGCATCGTCGGGCCGCACATGACCGGCCATGACATCGAGACACAAAAACTCGATCTGGGAGCCCGGCCGCCATCCGCCACCCACAGGCTCGGCACCGATCCGCTCGGCCGCGACCTGCTCACGCGCATCCTGGTCGGCGGGCGCGTTTCACTGGCCGTCGGGCTGACGGCGACCCTTGTCTCGCTGATCATCGGCGTCGCCTACGGCGCCACCTCCGGGTTCCTCGGCGGCCGGACCGACGCCGCCATGATGCGCATCGTTGAAATCCTCTACGCCCTCCCGTTCATCATCATCGTCATCATCCTGATCGTGGCGCTCGAACCGGTCTTCAAGGATCCGGGCATGGCGTGGCTCGTCCGCCTCTTCGGCGGCGAAGGCCAGGTCAAACTCGTCGTCCTCTTCATGGTCATCGGCGCCATCGAATGGCTCACCATGGCCCGTGTCGTGCGCGCCCAGGTCATGACCCTGCGCCAGCAGGACTTCGTCTCCGCCGCCCTCGCCCTCGGCGTGCCGAAATCCCGAATCGTTTTCCGCCACCTCGTCCCCAATTGCCTCGGCCCCGTCATCGTCTACAGCACCCTGACCATCCCGGCCGTCATGCTGCTGGAGGCCGTGCTCAGTTTCCTCGGCCTCGGCGTCCAGGCCCCCTTCGCCAGTTGGGGATCCCTCATCCAGGAAGGCGCCGATAACCTCGAAACCCGCCCCTGGATGCTCCTCTTCCCCGCCCTCATCTTCTCCACCACCCTCTTCTGCCTCAACTTCCTCGGCGACGGCCTCCGCGACGCCCTCGACCCCAAGGCGGAAAAATAGTCGCACGCCCTCAGTCTCAGGCGGGGCCATCATTGATGTATCCCGCGGCTGAATCCATCCGACGGAGGCGGGAGGCCAGTATCTTCAGCATCAGAAGCGCAAAATTCGGCGTCTGTTGCACGAGAAACAGGAACCGCTGGCTGTCCACCGGCACCACTTCGCAATCCGTCAGCGCCGTCGCCGTCGCGCTGCGGGTCTGCTGGTCGATCAATGCCAATTCCCCGAAAGTTTCGTCCGCCTCCACCACATCCAGCTGCAGGTTTCCAATCCGGAGTTCCACCCTCCCCTTGCGCACGACAAACATCTCACGGCCGATGTCCCCCTCATTGAAAATGACATCCCCGGCCCGGAACGTGAGCGCATTGTCAGACTGCCGGAACAGCCCCACTTTGATCTTGTCGTTTTTGTCCATACATCGGCCGTCACGCGTTTGCGGTGACCCGGTTGTAGTCGTTCCTCAAAACCGGATGGGAAGCCGTTCATTGCGACGAATTCGTAACTTTTCGCGCTTCGCGCAGATGGCCAGCCCCGTGCCGAAGAGGGAATCGATGGTCTGCGTCGCCCGCAGTTCGAATGACGCGCCTGCCGCGCCGGACCCATCGATCTCGCGATCCAGCACCAGCGTGGTGTCCGAAAAGCTGACGACCTGGGCGCCGAGGGCGGACTCGGCGCCAGGCGGTCAAGGTGGGGGCGATGATTTTGCTGGCGCTTGTGGCCTTGTTGTGAGGAAAGTGCGGCCGCCACCCGCGAGCACGACGATGGAACAACTGGAATTCAATTTCAGCGCCGGTCCGGAGGACGGGGCTGCCGAGCCGGACGGTTTCGATGCCTGGCGGGCCGAAATGCGGGCCGAGGACGAGGCAGAGGCGCGGCGTCTCGGGCTCCCGTTGCGCCATGTGGTGGAGGTTCAGTTGGAATCCGGCCCATTATTGAAGGGACGGCTGGAGCTGGCGAATCCCGAACTTCTCCGGCTCATGGGACGCCCGCCGCGGCTGGCGCTGCGCATCGGAGGATCTGTTTTCGACCACGGGCAGGTCGCGCGCTGCATATCGCTGGAGCCGCCCGAAGAGTGAGGCATCGGAGTCCGGACGGCCGGCGGCCGGCGCGCGGACGGAAAGACCGTGATGACAGAGGGCTGCCAGACGCTTACTCAAAACAATGAAACAATACGCACTTGGCCTGGATTTTGGAACCAATTCGGTTCGCTCGTTGCTCGTGGATCTGGAGGACGGGCGGGAGGTGGGATCGGCGGTGTTCGACTTTCCGTCGGGAGAAATGGGGATACTGCTGGACTCGAAGGATCCACACCTGGCTCGACAAAATCCGCAAGACTATCTGGAGGGGCTGGTGGCGGTGAGCCAGGGAGCATTGCGGCGGGCGGCGGAAGTGGTGGCGGGATTTGAGGCGGCGCAGGTGGTGGGCGTGGGCGTGGACACGACCGGAAGCACTCCGATGCCGGTCGATGCGGCCGGCACGCCCCTGGGCCTCAAGCAGGAATGGAAGGACAACCTGGCGGCGCAGGTGTGGTTGTGGAAGGACCATACGGCGCACGCCGAGGCGGCGGAAATCACGGCGCGCGCGCGTGAATTGCGGCCGCATTACCTCGCGAAGTGCGGCGGCACGTATTCGAGCGAGTGGTTTTGGAGCAAGATTTGGCGGTTGGCGCGCACAGCGCCCGATGTCTTCGACGCGGCCCACAGTTTCGTGGAGCACTGCGACTGGATCCCCGCCGTGCTCACCGGCAATACGAAACCGGAGACGATGGCACGCAGCGTGTGCGCCGCCGGCCACAAGGCGATGTACAACACGGCCTGGGGGGGCCTGCCCGACGCGGAATTCCTGGCGGCGCTCGACCCGCGGCTGGCACAATTGCGCTACCGGTTGTACGCGAGCGCCCGCACCGCCGACGTGCCGGTGGGCGGCCTGACCGCGGAATGGGCGGCCCGTCTCGGCCTCCGCGAAGGCATTCAAGTCGCCGGCGGAGCGTTCGACGTGCACATGGGAGCCGTGGCGGCCGGCATTGCCGAGGGCACACTGGTCAAAGTGCTCGGCACCAGCACATGCGACGTGATGGTGGCGGACGCCACCCGTCCGCTGCCGGACATCCCCGGGCTGTGCGGGATCGTGGAGGGCTCGATTCTGCCGGGTTTCTACGGACTGGAGGCCGGCCAATCGGCGGTGGGCGACATCTTTCTGTGGTTCGTGAACCACCTGGTGCCGGAATGCTACGGGCACACCATGGCGGAGAAATTCGCCGGCCTCGAAGCCGAAATGGCGCGGCTGCGGCCGGGGCAAAGCGGCTTGCTCGCGCTCGACTGGAACAACGGAAACCGCACCGTGCTCGTGGACGCCCGGCTCACAGGCCTGCTGCTCGGCCAGACGCTGCACACGACCGCGGGTGAAATCTACCGCGCCCTCATCGAAGCGACGGCTTTCGGCGCGCTGACGATCATCCACCGGCTCGAGGAGTACGGTATGAGCGTGCGTGAAGTGGTCAACACCGGCGGACTGGCTGTCAAGAACGCGCCCCTGATGCAAATCTACGCCGATGTTCTCGGGCGCCCGATGAAAGTGGCGCATAGCGACCAGACCTGCGCGCTGGGCGCCGCGATGTTCGGGGCGGTCGCGGCGGGAGCCTTCGACTCGCTGCAATCCGCACAACAGATCATCTGCCGCACCCGGGAAACAGTGTACCAGCCGGACCTCGCCGCCCATGTCGTCTACGCGGAACTTTACACGCTGTACCGGACACTGCACGACGCGTTCGGAACACCGGAATGGACCGGTCAGCTCGCCTCCGTCATGAAAGAACTACTCGCCCTCCGCGAACGCACAAACTGAAAGACCACCTGTCAGATCAGTCAGATCAGTCAGATCAGCCCCCCCTTATTGCTTAAGTCCTTCCACGATGACCTGGATATTGTGGCGGAACATGCCTTCGAACGTGCTCCCCGCGCCGGTGGCGGTGCCATCGGCGATGAGCGGCTTGCCGAGTTTCACGCCGGTCTCGCGGATGATCTCGCGAAGAATCTTGGGGTTGGCCTGGTCCTCCGGAAACACGGCACGGATGCGCTGGGAGCGGATCAATTTGACTGCCTCCGCGATGTAGGCCGGCGAATAGTCTTCCTCGCGGGAGAGCCCCAGGATGGGAATGAACTTGCAGCCGAATTCCTTGCTCAGGTATCCGAAAGCGGCGTGCGCGGTGACCAGCTTGCGCTCGTTTCGCGGGATGGCGGCCATCTGCTGCTGCCCCCAGGCTTTCAGCGCGAGCATCTTCCGCGCGGTCGCCTGCCCTCCCTCCTTGTATGCGGCCGCCCGGGGCGGGTCGGCCGCGGCCAGCTCATCGGCCACGATGCGCGCCGCTCGCGCCATGTTCTCCGCGCTGTGCCACCAATGAGGATCGATGCCGCCCTTGGCGTGTGCCGGGCAGCACATGAAGACATCGTTTCCCGGCTCGATCTTCAGCGAGGGGATGGTGCGCCCCACCTCGACGATCCTGACGCCGGCCCCGAGCGAGTCCGCCAGCTTGTCGAGATACGACTCGAGATGTTTCCCGGAGGCGAAAACGACCACCGCCCCCCGCAGTTCGCGCAGGTCGCCCGCCGTCGGTTCGAAGTGATGCGCGTCCCCGCCCGGCTTGAGCAAATCGACCACGCTCACGTGAGTGCCGCCCACTTGCCGCACGAGATCGCCGATCAGCGGATGCGTCGCCGCCACCTTGATCGCGGCGGACGCCGAAATGGCCGGCAGCGCGAACGCGGCGGCCAGACTGAGGAAACATCGTTTTTTCATAAGAATCGTCATGGCGGCTGGCATCAGCGTACCTCGGGTCCACCCCAATTGAAACCGAATCCGATCCACACGGAGTCGTCGCTCCCGCGCCCGTCGATCCGGTCATGATTGTACTGGCTGCGGACGTAGAACGTGCGCTGCGGATTCGCGTACCACGTCAGGCCCGGGCTGATCCGCCGCCGGCCGGGCAGGCCCGCCTCGTCCAGATCCGCCACCCGGTCGAACCGTAGCGACGCCTCCAGCACACCCGCCCCCACCGGGCGACCGTAAACGAGACTGGTGTACCACCCCCAGTCGTCGAGCGATTCCGTCCGCCGCCTGCCCGCTTCATGCTCGTGATCGCGCTCCTCCTCGTGCTCCTCGTGCTCGTGCCCATGTTCTTCGCCATGCTCATCTTCCACATGGCCTTGAGACCCGCGCCGCGGCGCCCCGGCCACCGCGTCGAAATCGCGGAACATCATCTCCGATCGCCACCGCAGGTACGCTCCGCCCGGCTCCAGTCCGTTCTGCCGCCACTCGTACTGGAAATGCGCCCCCAGAACCCGCGAGGTGCGCGACCACGCATTGTCACCCCAGGCCCCCGAGACGCCGCCCCGGAATTGATGAAAGTCGTTCGGATTCCAGGCGTGCGTCCAGTTCACCACGGTGAGCACGTCGTCGAACAACGCCTCCCCGCCCGCGAATGCCGCCTCCCCGTGTGCCTCGTGTCCAGGCTCTCCGTGCTCCTCGTGCTCCTCGTGCTCCTCGTGCCCGCCGTGGCCGTGCGCCTCGCGCCGCGCCTCGCCCACCGACACACTCAGCACGCTTGTCCACGGAGTCGGCAGGCTCCACGTCACTTCCCCGCCCACCGTGTACAGCCCGTCGTCGCCGAGAAACCGGCCGTTGACCAGGTGATTGTCCACCCAGTCCCAGGCATGCAGGTGCGCCTGGTTGTGCAGGCCGAAGCGGTTCAGGTACCGCCCGCCCCGCAGCTCGAAGCCGCCGGGCAGGTTCTTCACTTTCCCGAACCACTCCTCGAACTCGTCCCCGTAGTCGTTCGGATCCTCATTCTCCCAGTATCCGTGATACACCCCGAACGCTTCAAAATGCCTCCCCACACGCGCCGACAGCCCCGCCTCAAACCCCTGCACCGTCCAGCCGTCCTCCACCGGATCGTGATGCCCCGCGCCCAGCTCGTGCCCAAGCTCCGAACTCGTCCATCCATACACCGCCTGAAAATGAAAGTGCGGAGACAACACGCCCCCAAAACTCACGTTCTCACCAGTCCACCAGTTCTCACCGTCATCCAAAACCACCGCCGGCGCCTCCGGCCGCTCACCGCCCAATACCACCACGCCCGGCCCAGCCAGGCCAGCCAGGCCAACCGTCATCCAGCCAATGCGCATCCGCTTCATACCGGCACTATAATGCGAAAAACATGCATTATAAAAGCAAAATCTTTGCATTTTTTTCGTTTCCATCTTCCCCGTGCCCGGAGCCATCCCGACCATGACCATCCCCCATCCGCACGCGCGATTGCTTTCCGGCGCAGGCAGGTAAAGAGAAAGCGCATCCCGTCGCGCCCGCGCCCCTTCTCCCTCGCCCCATCACGCCATCGCCCTTACACGTCACCAGTTTCTGCTTCCCTCCTTGCCACTTCCCTCCTGCTCTTCTCTCTGACTCCTGGCCTCTGACCTCTGAACACCGAATACTGCCCACTGCCCACTGCCCACTGCCCACTGACCTCCGCCCTCCGCCCCCATCCCCCATCCCCATCCCCACCCCCATTCCATGTCCACTCGACGCAAGACCCAGGACCGCGACTTCACCGGCGGCGCATTGCCGTATTTTTATCAAAAGCGGGGGACGACCGGCGATGCGACGCTCGACACGATGGTTCAGGCGCTGGTCAAGGCGAAGGGGGGAGCGGAGAATCCGCAACTCATCGAAGAACTCATCATCACGGCGCTCAAGCTGGGCCCGGACGGCATCAGCATCGGCGACCTCAAACTCATCAACCGTTCCGTGCGCGAGATGCGCGATGCCGCCAGGATGTTTGCTCCGTACGCGGGCAAGCGGAAGTGTGTGGTTTTCGGTTCGGCGCGCACGCCCTCGGACCAGCCGGAGGCGCAGATTGCGGAGGCCTTTTCCCGCCGGATCGCCGAGGAGGGGTTCATGGTCATCACAGGCGCCGGTGACGGCATCATGGGCGCAGGCCAGCGCGGCGCCGGCCGCGAAAACAGCTTCGGCCTGAACATCAAGCTTCCGTTCGAGCAGGGCGCCAACGAAACGATCGGCGGCGACCCGAAGCTCGTGACATTCAATTATTTTTTCACGCGCAAGATCAGCTTCGTCAAGGAAGCCGACGCCTATGCGCTTTTCCCGGGCGGCTTCGGTACCATGGACGAGCTGTTCGAGGCGCTCACGCTCATCCAGACCGGCAAGGCCGCCGTCATGCCGGTCGTCATGGTCGATAAACCGGGTGGCAGCTACTGGCACATGTGGTCGGCCTTTGTCCGCGACCAACTGTTCGGTCGCGGCATGATCTCCGCCGAAGACTTCTCGCTCTTCCGCTTCACCGACAACGTGAACGAAGCCGTCGATGAAATCCTGCGCTTCTACCGCGTCTTCCACAGCTACCGCTACGTCGGCCAGGATCTCGTCATCCGCATGAGCCTGCCGCTCACCGAATCACGGCTCGCCGGCCTCAACGAAGATTTCCGCGACTTGCTCGCCAGCGGCGATTTCCGCCAGGGCCCGCCGCCGCCGGGCGAACAACCGGAGCCCGAACTCGCCTCGATGCCCCGCCTCATCTTCCGGTTCAACCGCCGCAGCATCGGCAGGCTCCGCCAGCTCATCGACGCCATCAACGCGTCCGAGCCGGACTGACGCCGCGCCGCACCCGCCTTTCGCCCCGGCACGCCATGCCCGCCACCATCCGGCTCGACCAGGCGCTCGTGCTCCAGGGCCATTGCGAGTCGCGCGAGCAGGCCCAGCGCCTCATCCTCGCCGGCGAGGTCAAGGTCGGCACGCGCGTCGCCGCCAAGCCCAGCGAAAAAGTCGCCCCCGGCGCCGCCATCGAGCTGAAACAAAAACCCCGCTTCGTCAGCCGCGGCGGGCTGAAACTCGAAGCCGCGCTCGATGCCTTCGACATCGATGTGCGTGGCTGCGTGGCCCTCGACGTCGGCTCCAGCACCGGCGGATTCACCGACTGCCTGCTCCAGCGCGGCGCGGCGCGCGTGCATGCCTTCGATGTCGGCACGAACCAGCTTGCCTGGAAACTGCGCAGCGATCCACGCGTGCGGTCGCGCGAAAACTTCAACTGCCGCCACCTCACGCCCGCCGATGTCGGCGAACCGGCCGACCTCGCCGTCATGGATCTCTCGTTCATTTCCCTCCGGCTCGTCTTGCCCGCCGTTATCCCGTGCGTGCGTCCCGGCGGATCGATCGTCTGCCTCATCAAGCCGCAATTCGAACTCTCCCCGGCCGCCGTCGGCAAAGGCGGCATCGTCCGCGACGAGGCCGCCCGTCAACAGGCGGTCGACTCGATCCGCGAGTGGGTCGATTCCCGCCCCGGCTTCGCCTGGGCCGGCCTCATCCCCTCCCCCATCACCGGCGCCGACGGAAACGTCGAGTTCCTCGCCTGGCTCACCGACCACCGACCACCGACCTCTGACCCCTGACTTCTGATCTCTGCCCCCGATCCTGCCGCAGGGCCAACGGCCCGGTTCTATTTCAGCCTGGGGCATCGCCCCATAGGCGTTAACTTAAGCATCCGGCCCATCTCGGAGAAGACCCCTTATGTGATGCCAACTGAAAACCTGTGCGAAGAATCGTCGGGTTGGAGTCCCGCCTTCAGGCGGAAGCGAAGCGCTTTGCGGAAT
>CAZYHO010000093.1:0-1953 GCA_964647495.1 uncultured Akkermansia sp.
GCCATGCCTCCGGCTCCGAAAAAACCGCTGGTATGCGGGGTAGAGCCGGTTATGCTCCGCCTTGTATGAAAAGCACTTTCATCTCCATCGCACTCGCGTTGCCCCTCCTCTCCGGCTTGCTCCTCGCCGACGAACTCCGAACCTGGACCAGCGCCGACGACCCGACCAGGCAGTTCCAAGGCGCCCTGATCGAAGTCAAAGGCGATCAGGTCAGCATCAAGCAATCGACCGGCAGGACCGTCACGTTTGCCAAGTCAAAGTTGTCCGGCGACGACCAGAAGTACATCGCCGCTCAGGCGGAAGCCAAAGAGAAAGAGAAGGCGAAATCCACCACCGCGCAGAGCAGCCCGATGGCCAAGGCGCTGAAGGGGCGCACGGTCGCGCTTGAAGGCAAAAAGTTGAAAAAGAACGACTTCCTCGCCACCAAGAGCCCCGAGTATTACCTGCTCTACTGGGGCGCCTCATGGTGCGGACCGTGCCAGCAGGGGGCGCCGGCGCTGGTCGAACTCTACAACGAGAAGCTCGCGAAGGCGACCAACATCGAACTTATCCACATCAGCTCGGACGACCAGGAGGATGGCATGCTTTCCTTTGTCACCGATCACCAGATGAAGTTCCCTGTCGTGACCAAAAAAGACCGGGACAAGCTGAACATCATCAAGCCGCTCTTTCCCAGCGCGATTCCGAGTTACAAGCTGGTCGATGCCAATGGCGAATTGATCGCCGAAGGCCAGGCCGCCAAAGACAAGGCCGCGGAAATCGCCGCCGGCAATGCCCAGCTCGCCTCCACCGGGAACTGACAGGCCGTACGGTATCCATGGCCGGTGACGGCTGGGGGCGATCGTCGCCGGCCGGCGTGTGAGTCATCACCCGTCAGCCATGACCGCCACTTGCCGGCCGCGGCGCGGCATGGCTTCACTGCGCACGGCAGCGCCTCATTCACCTTGCATTCTCCAGAGTCCGAAGGCGACACAGCTCGCAAGAAAAGCCGGATGCCGCGGAACCGCCCGACGACGCATGCCGACCCGCAATCCGTGGCGGTGCCTGAGTACGGGGACTACGAGTTGCTCGACAGCGGTGGTTTTCTGAAGCTGGAGCGCTTCGGACCGGTGACACTGGTGCGTCCGTGCGCTCAGGCGATCTGGCGGCCGCGCCTGCCGGAGGCGCGGTGGCACCGGGCGAGCGCGAGCTTTTTCCGCGACGGGGGGAAGACTCTTTGGACCGGGCGCGAGAACCTTCCGGCCACCTGGAACATCCGGGTGGACGGCATCGTGTTCCGGCTCAGTTCGACCGATTTCGGCCATCTCGGGATTTTCCCAGAGCAGCGCGAGCAATGGCGGCTTGTCCGCGAGAGCTGTCAGGCGTACAGGGCGCGCCACGGCCGGCCGGCCCGCGTGATCAATCTTTTCGCCTACTCGGGCGGCAGCACGCTGACCGCCGCTCAAGCGGGCGCGGAGGTCTGCCATGTCGATGCCTCGAAGGGGATGGTCGATTGGGCGCGCCTGAATGCGTCGCTCAACGGCCTCGGCGAGTCCCCGGTCCGATGGATCGTGGACGACGTCGGGAAATTCCTCGAACGCGAGGAGCGGCGCGGCCGGCGCTATGATGCGTTCATTCTCGACCCACCCAGCTACGGGCGCGGCGCCAAAGGCGAGGTCTTCAAGATCGAGACCGATCTGCCGGGTGTGTTGCGCTCGATCCGGCGGCTGCTGTCCGATGCGCCGCTCGGCGTGCTGCTTTCGTGTCACACACCCGAACTGACACCGCTCACGCTCGCGCATTTGCTCGGGCAGGAATTCGAGGGCCTGCGCGGCGGCCGGATCGAGCACGGCGAAATGCGGCTCGAAGGCCCGACCGATCGTGTGCTCCCTGTTCCGAGCGGCAGTTTCGCGCGCTGGCTGGTGGAGCCGGGGCGCTGAAGCGGCCCGCGGAAATCGCCTCGCTCATGGATTG
>CAZYHO010000093.1:2053-12502 GCA_964647495.1 uncultured Akkermansia sp.
CTGGTGGAGCCGGGGCGCTGAAGCGGCCCGCGGAAATCGCCTCGCTCATGGATTGCCTGGGAACGGAGGGTACGCGCGTGGGTTGCCTGGGAACGGAGGCCACGCGCCGGCCTACCGCTGCCGCCACACCTGGTAACTGAACATCGGCTCCCAGCCGGGCAGGTCCGCCACTTTTTCGTATGCGCCACCGGTCAGGCGCGCGGTGAGTTCCGGCGTGCGCGCTTCGGTCGCCTCCCAGCCTCCCACGCTGATCCATAGTTTCGCTCCTGCCGTCGCGGCCTGGGTCTCCGCCTGCTCGAAATCGGCCAGTGTTTTCACGGTGATCACGTCGGGGGCGTACAGCTTCATCTGTCCATCGCTGATGCCCAGCACCGCGCGGACCCGGCGCTCCGCCTCGCCGCCCGCGGAAATCGTCTCGCGCATAGATTGCCTGGGAACGGAGGCCTCGCGCATGGATTGCCTGGGAACGGAGGGTACGCGCGTGGGTTGCCTGGGAACGGAGGCCACGCGCCGGCCTACCGCTGCCGCCACACCTGGTAACTGAACATCGGCTCCCAGCCGGGCAGGTCCGCCACTTTTTCGTATGCGCCACCGGTCAGGCGCGCGGTGAGTTCCGGCGTGCGCGCTTCGGTCGCCTCCCAGCCTCCCACGCTGATCCATAGTTTCGCTCCTGCCGTCGCGGCCTGGGTCTCCGCCTGCTCGAAATCGGCCAGTGTTTTCACGGTGATCACGTCGGGGGCGTACAGCTTCATCTGTCCATCGCTGATGCCCAGCACCGCGCGGACCCGGCGCTCCGCCTCGCCGCCCGCGGAAATCGCCTCGCGCATGGGTTGCCTGGGAACGGGGGCCTCGCGCGTGGGTTGCCTGGGAACGGGGGCCAAGCCGGCGGCAACTTGGGCCGCCTCGCGCATGGGTTGCCTGGGAACGGAGGACATCGCCACCGAAACCCCCGTCCATACGGCCAGGCACACCGCGATCGCGCCCGCGTGCAGTCCGGCGAAAACCGCCGGCGCCATGCGCCGCCCCGGCACGTCCCTCGGCTCGGGGGTGGTGCCCAGGACAAGCACCCAGCCGATTCCCGCCGGCAGCAGATACCACATGAGGAGAATCGTTCCCGCGACGACGCTTTGGAGGATCGAGAGCGCCGCGGCGCCTGCCAGCAGCCCGGGCAAAAGCAGCAGCCGTGCCCGGTATTTCGCCGCCAGGGCAACGCGTGCGGCAAAGAGCAGGGCGATCGCAGCCACCGCCGCCGAGGCCGCCGTGGCCGACGGAATCCAGCTCGCCTCGTGCCACGCAGGCCCCATGACCGACCACGGCACGCCGAGGCACAGTGCTTCGCCAAACTGCCTGAGCCAGCCCAGACTCACAGTGTAAGCGGCGGTCTCGCTGCCGCGCGCGAGGAAGTCCTTGAGCTGCGTGATCGATGGGCCGTAGATCCACAGGAAAGCGACGGCGGCCAGCGCGTTGGCGAGACCGAGGCGTGCCAGCCAGCCCCAGCGCCGCTTCCATACGAGCCGGCCGGCGGCCACGCCACACAGGAGCAGCGGCACATGCGCGCTGCCGGCAAATGCGAGCAGCGCCCACAGGTTTGCCGCGGCGCCGAGCAGCCACCACCGCCAGCGCCCGTCGCGCAACGCAAGTGCAAGAAAGACAATCCCGAGCGCGAGCGCGAGCAGCATGGCCGAGTACCCGCGCATTTCCGCGGCAAACCGCACATGCCACGGGTGCGCCGCGAGCAGCAGGCCAGCCGCAGTTCCCCATCGGCCGGCGAGCATCGCACCGAGAACTGTGACCACTCCCACCGTCGCCAGGCCCCACAAGAAAGCCGGCATCCGCAGGACGCGTTCACGAAACGTATCCGCGGGTGCCATCGTGATCGTTTGCCAGATCCGGTGCGCCACCCGCGCCTCGATCGAGCACCAGACCTGGTTGTTGGCGCGCTCGTTGAGAAAGGCGGCCTCGGTCCAGCTCACCGGCTTGAAGGCGAGCGTTCCGTCCGGTTGCGGCGATTTTAATCCCCAGACGTAGGCCCGCGCCGCGTACGCCTCGTCGCTCCAAAAACTGTGCCCGAGCCGCGGCCAGCGCAACGCTCCGCTCACAGACATGGCCACCACCGCGACCGCCACGACCGTGCGCCAGCACACAGGCCGCATCCAGCCGTCGGGAAGCACGCTCTGTTCCTCGGCAGGCCGTGGCACACCGCAGGTCGTGGCCGGATCGTTCGCGGCGGCCGGATCGGCGGTCCGTTTTGCACCGCCGCGCCGCTCTCCCCAAAGGCCCATGGTCGCCGTGCCCGCCAGGCCCACGAGCAGCCCGGCCCAGGCCGCGCGATGAAACCCGAGCGCCATGTGATGCTCGAGGCGCAAGGACCTTCCCTGAGCCAGCCGTTTCGGGATCTGGTCGAGGAGCCGGTCGTCGGCCCACGCCAGCCACGCCCCGCTGAACAGGGCGAGCGCCAGGCACACCGCGCCCAGCGCCACCGTGGATCGGGAAAAGCGCTTGATCAGTCGCATCACGCCCCGATCTGCCGGAAAACGCGCCCTCGTGCAAGGACAGGGCGGATTTTTGCACGAACCGCCTGCCGCGTGCAGGGGATGGCCCTGTTCTCGATTCTCCGGAGGCCCCCGAGCAGGAGGCGAACGATTTGTGCGGAGATGGTACACCGGGGACGGATCAGAGGTGTACGGTACGAGGACACAGGCCAGTGGTCGGATTTGGTCTGCAGGCGGATAAAAATTCCGGCACACTCCGGAATTGCCGCCACCGGCCCGACTGGTGTAGCGTGCCGCCATGAAATCTCCATCATTCACCCGCCGCTCGTTCGTCCAGCAGTCCGCCGCTGCCGCGGCCGTCACTGCCGCCACCGCCAGTCTGGCTCGCCGCATCGAAGCCGCCGACGCCGCTTCCGGCCTCAAAGGCCGCATCAACCACTCGGCCTGCCGCTGGTGTTACAACGACATCCCGCTCGACGAGCTTTGCCGCGCCGGAAAGGAAATGGGGCTCACGTCGATCGACCTCGTCGCCCCCTCGGACTTTCCCACGCTGAAACAATACGACCTCACCTGCGCCATGGTCGCCGGCATCACGATCCAGGGACCCGGCGGCGTGCGCCTCGGCGGCATCGAAAAAGGCTTCAACCGCCGCGAACACCACGACGCCCTCGCTTCCGGCCTCGAATCCTACATCAAGGCGACCGCCGACTTCGGCGCCAGGCACGTCATCGTCTTTTCCGGAAATCGCGAGGGGCTCAGCGACGAGGACGGCCTCAAGATCTGCGCCGAAGGCATCAAGAAAGCCCTCCCGTACGCCGAGAAACACGGCGTCATCCTGGTCATGGAACTTCTCAACAGCCGCGTCAATCACCGCGACTACCAATGCGACAAGAGCGCTTGGGGCGTCGAACTCTGCAAGGCCGTCTCATCCGAGCATTTCAAGCTCCTCTACGACATTTATCACATGCAGATCATGGAAGGGGACATCATCGCGACCATCAAGCGCGACCACCCCTTCTTCGCGCACTACCACACCGGCGGCGTGCCCGGCCGGCATGAAATCGACGACTCCCAGGAACTCCACTATCCCGCCATCATGAAGGCCATCGTGGACACCGGTTTCAAAGGGCATGTCGCCCAGGAGTTCATCCCCGCCAAGCCGGACAAGCTCGCCTCGCTCCGCCAGGGCGTGGGCATCTGCGATGTGTAGCGAGGCAATGCGGTTCGATCAACCGCGAATAAACGCCAATGAACGCGAATCTGGCGAGTCTGTTTAAGTGCTGCAATTGAGAGCCATACATGCATTGGCGTCCGTGCCTGTCCATTCGCGGTTTGTCCTTGAATGAACGGTATTGGCAGCATGGCGCCCGCGGGCGCCTCATTCCTCCTCGGCGGCCGGCGCGGGCTGCTCGGCGGGCTCTTCTGTTTCGGCAGCGTCGGGCGCGTCGGGCGTCGCCTGCGGGGTGAATGTGGCAGGCGGAATTTCGGGTTTGGGCGCGGCGGGTCGTTCGGCCGGCTTGACGGGTGAATCCTTTTTCTCCGGCACCTCGGGTTGCGGGATTTCCACTTTGATCGGCGGGGTCACCGCCTCGATGCGCCGGGGCCCCGTGGAGCCCGGAGCCGTGGTTCCCGGCGGATTCTCCGGCAGCGTGACGACCGGCGAGACAGAGCTGGCCGCCGGGTCCGGCCCGGGCACGGCCGCGGCCGCTGTGCTCTTGAAATACGTGCGGTCTTTGAGGAACCAATCGACGGTGTACTTCGATACGACGTACGTGCGCCCTTCGAAGCGCTTCTCCTTGGCGAACCGTTCTTCCTTTTCCTTCTTCGAGTTTTCCCACTGCTTGACCGCGATTTCGTGCTGGGCCTTGGTCGATTCGATCACCTGGTTCGCCTGCTCCCACGCCGTCCTGGCGTCGGCATCCCGCTTCTCGCGCTCGGTTTTCTGCTCCGGCGTTTCGTCTTCGGGCACGGGCACCGGTTCGGGTTCCGGCGGCGGCTCGGCCGCAGCGGGCGGCGTGGGCTCCGGCGCCGGTGTGTACGCGACATTCACCGACAGATAATATTCGCTGTTCTCATCCTCGGGCTTCACCTTGTTGCCCACCTTGATCGTGTAGGTGAAGCCGTCGAAAAACGCCACGGTCGCCGTGCGCTTTGGCGCGTCGAGCCCCGTCTTTTCCGCGTCCTCGGCCGCCGCCACATCGCTGAAGTACGCGCTGCTGAAGGCATTGCCGGCCTGTTTGACGCGCTCCGGATCGATCTCCTCGTCCTCCGCCTTGTCCACAAGCGCCGGATCCACGCCCTCCCTCTCTCGCTCGACTTTCCACGAATAGTCCGCCGGATCGCTCACTTTCACCTCGATCGATTTCAACCCGCCGACGGGTGTGATGAACCCCTTGTCCAGCCATCCCTTCACGTCCACGCTCAGGCTGGAAAACGCCTCCTTCACCCGGTACGCCTTGTCGGTGGCCGTGCCCACCTGCACCCAGCGTCCGGTCGAACCACCGAAATTGAAAAACGGATTGTCCGGTGACGCCTCGCGCTCGATCGTCTTGCCCAGGAGAAGACGGCCCACTTCCTGGTCGTTGTCCTTCTTGAAAACGACAAGCGTTCCCACTTCCTCGGGTTTGGCTTCGGCCGACGATTCCGCCGCCGGCGAAAGCAGTTGCAGCCGCCCGAGCTGGGTCTGGCCGATGTCTTCCTGATCGATGATCCGCAGGTCGTGCGCCTTCGTCACGAGATCCTTCACGAAGTCGTAGTTCGCCGGATACCCGTCCCGCTCCTTGACGCCCCAGGTCGCCTCGCCTTCTCCTTCGCGCGCCAGATTGACCTCCTCGGTCTTGTTCTTGATCTGGATGGCGACGACCTCGTTCAGGTTGAAGTCCTTCAGCGCGCGGTCGAGCGCGAAACTTTCGCGCCCGGTCTCCGTGCCGCTGCTCTTGCTGAATTTCCACACCACGCCGGCGGCGACGAGACCGAGTGCCACGAGGATGGTGATGATCTGGCGGTTGTTCATTGATTTATTTGGCGGAGGTTGACTTGCGGCGGACGAAGAAGACGACGATCCCGATCGCGGCGACCAACAGCGGTGTCCCGCCGATATTCCACAACTTCATCCAGGCGAGCGTGCCGTCGATGTCGGATCTCGCGCTTTTGCGCAGCTCGCGAATCTTGCCTTGGGCGTCGGCTTGTCTTTTCCGGAAATTCTCGATCTCCGCCTGCTGTTCGGGGCTGATGAAATGCCTCTGGTTCGGATCTTTGGCGGCCTGCAGTTCGGAAAGCTTGGCGTTCGCCTCGTCAGCCTGTCTCTGCAGATCCTCGACCTCCCGTTGGATGCCGGCGTTGGCCGCGGTTTCGATCGCGTTGATGCGCGTGAACGGACGGCGGTTGGAATTGCGGCTGCGCACCTGGAGGAGCCGGGTGTCACCCGCGATTTGATCGACCACGTTCAGGCCGAAGGGCAGGTTGCTATTGAACGGCAGCGCCATGTTGCCGAGCACCTGCACGGAGAAATCGTTGTACAGGAAATCGCTGTCGGCCACGAGCAGAACCACACCGGTCTTGCCCTCGGCCATCTCCTTGAGCACCGCTGCCGGTTCGTCGTCCTTTTTGGCGTCGCCTTCGGCGTCGCTGCCATCATCATCCTCGTCCTTCTCCGCCACCTTTGGTTTGCCGTCGGGGAAGGCGGTCTTGAATTTGCCCGTCAGGCGCAGCGCGAGCGCCTTCGGTTCGCCCGCGGATTTGAACTTCTGGATGATGGATTCTTCCGAGTTTTCCGCCTCCAGCGGACTGACCATTTCGTTTTCCGGCGAAGTGCGCAGCAGGATGTCCGCCGTCAGCCCTTCGGCCGGCTTGCCTGTGAAGGCTCCGGTGAAAACAAAGAGCATGTCGCTGAGACCGCTCGTCACCGGATCTTTGCGGTTGAACGCCTGTTCTCCCAGCGTCAGGAACGCCGGGGACTCGCGGCCTCCGCGTAACTGGGTTTTGAAAAGCATGTCGGCCACCACCTGCGACGAATCGTATCCATACCCCCAGGCCGAAGTCAGCTTCGGCACGCTCGACGATGTCTCCCCTCCGCCCATCATGGCCATCTGGGGGTTCATGCGCGCGGAGTTCGCTTTCCCGATGACGCTGTGCGAATCGAGCATGATGACGACCGGCTTGCCGGAAAGCACGAACTGGTCGATGGCAAATTGAGCGGCATCGGAAATGCCAGCCGGATGCACGACCATGAGGGCGTCGAGTTCCGGATCGATCTTGTCCGTTGTCATCTCGACCGTGGCCACGTCGTAGTCGCGCTTGAGCTGCTGGAAGAAGATCCAGGGGCGCTGGGCGCCTCCCATCATCGGTCCCATGCTTCCCATGACCGGCAGCGCGGACATGACGCCGATTTTCTTTTTCTCGTTGGGGTTCTTCAGAACATTGGCGACGGCGCGGCTGATCTCGTATTCGAACTGCTCCTCGCGGCCCATGAGCGCGAGGAAGTCGACGTTTTCCCGCTTGTCCAGACAGGAGACCGACAGCGAGAGAAACACATTGCCGGATCGCGTCGGCTGTGGCTGCACCCCGGCGAGCGCGGCCTGCTCGCCCGCTTCGGTGTCGGGGGCCGGGTTCACCTTGTTGAGGGAGAAAAGCCTTGGGGGCGCTTTCGGTTTGCCCTCGGCTTCGGCTCTCTTGTCCTGCTCCTTTTTGTTCGGATTGGGCGGAGATTTTTGCTCGTACTGGCGGAGCAGGGTTTCGAGGTCTTTGACGCGGCCGATCAGCTCCGGCGGCAGATCCTTGCCTTCGGAGACGAAGAGGGTGGCCCTGACCGGCGTGTCGATCCCTTTGAGGATTTGCTCGGTGCCTTCCGTGAGGCTGTAGAACTTGTTGTCGGTGAAGTCGATCTGGGCCGGGATGTTGCGCGCGAGGTAGCTCACGCCGGCGGCGATCAGACCAATGGCAATCACCCCGACCGAGGTGTAAAGGCCGATGTGTTTGCGCTGGGGGGCGTTGTCAGTGGCGGCAGTATCCGTGCTCATGGTGCGAACAGAAAAAGTGGGGATGGGCGGTCAGGCGCGCTTCGAGCGGATGACGACGCTCGTGGCGTAGAGGCAGAATGAAATGAATGCGGCGAAGAAAACGGCCGTGTCCAGCCGCAGCACGCCGCCGAAGAGGCGCCCGCCGTGCGCCATCAGGCTGAAACCGTCGGCGATTTCGAGCGCGGCGAAGCGGATCGTTTCGAGGAAGCCGGTGGCCGGGATGTTGCGCAGGAACTCGAGGAGTTGCGGAGAGCCGATGAGTACCAGGAAAAAACAGAGCACCACGCTGACCACCAGGCAGATCACCTGGCTGCGGGTGAAGGCGGACACCAGGCACGTGAGCGCGATGGTGGCGCACCCGACGAGCAGGCTGCCGAGGTAGCCGCTGAAGATTTTCCCGCTGTCGGGATCGCCGAGGTAGTTGACCGTGAGGATGACCGGGAACGTCAGCGCAAGCGCGGCGATCAGGACGAGACAGGCGGCGAGGAATTTCCCGATGATGGCCTGCCACGTGCTGATCGGCATCGTGAGCAGAAGTTCGATCGTGCCTTCGCGGTTTTCCTCCGACCACAGCCGCATCCCGATGGCCGGCCCCAGAACCATGAAAAGCCAGGGATGAAACTGGAAAAACGCGTAGTCGAGCGAGGCATCCTCACCTTCCAGGAAGCGGCCGAAGATGAAACACAGCGACATCGCCAGGATCAGGAAGATAAAGATGAAGACGTAGGCCAGCGGGGTGAGGAAATACGCCTGCACCTCGCGCTTGAATACGACCCAGATGTTTTTCATGATGATGTGTCGGGTATCGAGTGGGTTTGATTGGGGATTGCCGCCGGCGGGGAAGGGTGGGTGATGGTGGCGGCGGCGGTTAAAGGGCCGGGTGGGATTTCGCTCAACTGCGCTCCTGCACGGTGATCTCGCGGAACATTTCGTCGAGCCGCCCTTCGTCGATGGTCAGCTCCTGCAACTGGAGCTGGCGGCTCACGGCCAACTGGTAGATTTCACCGGCCAGCGTGCCGTCCACCGCCGTCTTCTTCGGAAGCACGCGGCCGACAAAGTGCGACTCTCCGGATTCCACGCTCTCGACTTTCTCGGCGTGCGGCAGTTTTTCCAGCTCGGCCTGCACACCGGATCCCGCCAGCCCGCGGATGCGCACCTTGATGGCGCCGGCCCGGGAGGCGCGCCGTTTCAACTGATCGGGGGTCCCGTCGGCGACGATTTTTCCGTGGTCGATGATGATGGCGCGTGAGCAGACGGCTTCGACTTCCTCCAGGATGTGGGTCGAGAAAATGATGGTTTTGGTCGCGCCGAGGCGACGGATGAGGTTGCGCACCTCCTGCTTCTGGTTCGGATCGAGGCCGTCGGTCGGCTCGTCGAGGATCAGGACCTGTGGATCGTGGACGATGGCCTGGGCCAGGCAGGTGCGGTGCCTGAAGCCTTTGGAGAGCGTGTCCAGGCTCTGGGTGGCCACTTTCTCCAGAAAACACGTCTCGATCGCCTTTTCGACCGCCGCGCGCTGGGCCTCGCCGCGGATGCCGCGCAGCTCGGCGGCGAACTTCAGGAATGACGCAACCGTCATGTCCGAGTACAGCGGGGCGTTTTCGGGCAGGTATCCGATGCGCGCTTTCGCCTTGATCGGGGCGCTCTGGATGTCGTCTCCGCCCACCGTCACCGTGCCCATCGTCGGCGGGATGAACCCGGTGATCATGCGCATGGTGGTAGACTTCCCTGCGCCGTTCGGCCCCAGGAATCCAAGCACTTCGCCGTTGGCGACAGAGAAGGAGATGTTGTCCACGGCCGTTTTAGGGCCAAACTGTTTGGTTAGGCGGGTGACCTCGATCATACGGAAGAAATGAAAATCCGGGGGGGCGACGAATGCCACGGGCTAGGCGTAGAGCAACCGCTTTTTTGTCTTGGAATCTTTAGTGGAAATTATCCCCGGCCCGCCGCGGCTTGCCACCAAAAGGGAATCGGGCACGGTGCGCCGATGATCAAACCGACTTTGGTGGTGCTGGCGGCCGGCGTGGGCAGCCGGTTCGGCGGGCTCAAACAGGCCGTGGGCTTCGGCCCGCGGGGCGAGACGTTGCTGGATTACTCGGTTTACGACGCCGTGCGGGCGGGATTCGGCCGGGTCGTTTTCGTGATCCGGCGCGATTTTGCGGACGCATTCCGGCGCGAGGTGGCCGCCCGATTCGAGCCGCATCTGGACGTCGCCTGCGTGTTTCAGGAGATTGACGATGTGCCTGCCGGACCGGACGGGCGGCCGCTGGCCGGGGCGGCCGCGCTGGCGGCGCGCGCCAAACCCTGGGGCACAGGCCACGCCGCGCTGGCCGCCCGCCACGCCGTCACCACCCCCTTCGGCGTGATCAACGCGGATGATTTCTACGGCCGCGAGTCGTTCGAGAAACTCGCCGGATTTCTCCGCCGGCCCGGGCTCGAATCGGCGCCGGTCCAGGCCTGCCTGGTCGCCTTCACGCTGCGCAACACGCTTTCCGGGCACGGCCGCGTCGCCCGCGGTGTCTGCCGTACCACCGCCGATGGCCGGCTCGTCGGCGTGGAGGAAAAAACGCGCCTGTGGCCGGTGGGCGCCGGAGCCGAAAACCGCCCCGAGGGCGCTCCGGTCGAAGTTTTCACCGGTGACGAACCGGTCTCGCTCAACACCTGGGGCTTCCTTCCGTCCATTTTCGCCGAACTGGAGCGCCTCTTCGCCGGCTTCCTCGCGGATTCCGCCCGCCCCGCCGATGTCGAGTTCTTCCTCCCGGCCGCCGTCGACCAGCTCATCCGCGACGGACTCCTCCAATGCCAGGTCCTGCGCTCCGCCGCCCGCTGGTTCGGCGTCACGTACCGCGAGGACACCGACGCCGTCCGCCACGCCCTGGCCGCCCGCCACGCCGCCGGCGACTACCCGGATCGGCTTTGGGAGTGAGGTTGGGGCCGGC
>CAZYHO010000094.1:0-12438 GCA_964647495.1 uncultured Akkermansia sp.
GAGCTACTCTGCCACAGCGGCCCGCAGTTCGGGCGGAACAGGATACATAGCGCCGTGGGGAGGGTTGTCAACAGCCGTGCGTACGGCGTACGGTTCACGGTTCACGGTTCATGGAGGGAATTGCGAATTTCCCGGGGTGCGGCGAATGAGATGGTGTCTCATGAAATGGAATCTCTTCACCGTTGGGCGGCCGGCCCTCGATTACGCGCGCATTGGCGCCGATGAATACCTGCGCCGTCTTCAACGGCAAACCGACTTCGTGTGGAAACCGGTCAAGGCGCTTCCGGCCGCCAAGCCGCCCGGTCACTTCTGGCTGGTGCTCGATGAACGCGGCCAGCACCTCGCCACCACTGCCCTGCGCGCGAAAGTGGACGCCTGGGAAGTGCAGCCGGTCAAACATGTCACCGTACTCATTGGCGGCGCCGATGGCCACGGCGAAACCACACGCGCCCAGGCCGATTGCCTGCTCGCCCTGAGCGCGCTCACACTGCAGCACGAACTCGCCCTGATCGTTTTCCTGGAGGCGCTGTACCGCGTCTATTCACTGAAACGCGGCGAGCCGTACCACCGGTGAGCGATGGTGGTGGTCGCGGTCGGGTTTCTCTGCGAGCAGAACGGCAGCGCCCGCTGCGGCCACACGCATTTACCGCTACACGTCCGCCAGGCGTCCGGTTGAATCGCCGAAGCGTTCGATGTCGGAGACTCCCATGCGGTCGGCGAGGCTGAGCATGAGATTCATGGACGGGGTAGACGTGTGCTTGACGTAGCGGCCCGGAGTCAACGTGCCGCCGCCGTGTCCGGCGAGGACGAAGGGCAGATTGTCGTGATTGTGGCGGTTGGGGTCGGCGTTGCCGCCGCCGTAAATGATCATGGAGTTGTGGAGCAGGGAGTTCCCGTCCGCATCCTTGACCGTCTGGAGTTTCTTGAGGAATTGCGCGAACTGGCCGGCGTACCACTGGTCGATCTGTGCGACCTTTTCCATGAGATCGGGTTTGTTCTGGTGGTGGGAGATGTCGTGGTGGCCTTCGGAAATCCCGATGTTGGCGAAGGAGCGGTTGCTGCCGTCGTGGGCGAGCATGAAGGAGGCGACGCGGGTGAGGTCGCTTTGGAAAGCGAGGATGAGAAGGTCGCCCATGATCTGGATGTAGTCGCCGTAGTCACCCGGTATGCCGCCGGGCGCCGGGGTGCCGGGGTCGGCGGGCGGGGCGAATCGCTCGGAGCGTTCGATGCGCTGTTCGATGTCCCGGAGGCCGGTCAGGTACTGGTCGAGTTTTTCGTTGTCGCGGGAGTCGAGGCGCCGCTGCATGGCGCGCGCGTCTTCGAGGACAAAATCAAGGACGGACCGCTGCTCGACCTGGCGGCGTTTCAGGCTGGCGGCGCGTTCGCCTGGCGGGCCGGCGCCGAAGAGGCGCTCGAAGAGAAGGCGCGGATTCACCTCCGGGGTCATCGGCGTTTCCGGTCCGCTCCAGGACAGGTTGAACTGGTAGGCGCAGGCGTAGCCGGAATCGCAGGCTCCGGACTTGCGCACGGCGTCACAACTCAGCTCGAGCGACGAATAGCGTGTCAGATGTCCGATGCGTTGGGCGAGGATCTGGTCGATGGACACGCCGGCGCGGATATCGGTGGCGCTTTTCTTCAGGCGCACGCCGGTCAGGAATGTGCCGACGCCGCGCGCGTGGTCACCGGCGCCATCCGGGCCGCCTTCGCCGTTGACGTTTTCGAGGCCGCCCAGGATCTGCATGTGTTCGCGCACGCCGGCCAGCGGTTCCAGCGACGGGCTGAAGGCGAAATCACGACCGGTTTGCTCGGGCCACCAATAAGAAGGAATCGAACCGTTCGGGAAAAAGAAGAACGCGGTGCGCAGCGGGGCGCCCGTAGCGGTGGTCGCCATGCCTGTGGCAGCGGCGGCGGCGGCGCGCCCGCGTGGCGCAAGCGAAACAAAGGCGGGCAAGGCCAGGGACGAGCCGAAGCCGCGGAGGAAGTGTCGTCGCGTGATCATGGTATGATGTGGTTTGGCAGGATGATGGGGCGGGGCGGCAGGGCAGGATGATGAATATGTCAGGATAATAGCAGATCAGCGGGACTCCAGCGATTGTATTTCTTTCTGTTCCTCATCTTTTTCGGGTTCCTGGGGTCCCTGAGATTTCTCAGATCCTTCGTTCTCTGCCGAGCGTCTTCTTTGAAAGGCATCGGAGACGATGAAGGCTTGCAGGAGCGGGAGCGGCCGGCCTTCCGCGCGACGGAGAGTATCGAGCAAGTGGTCGATGGTGGTTTCGTCGCGGTGATCGAGGCCGCGACCGAGGGCGTACATGAGGAGCTTTTCGATGAAGCACCGGTGAAAGGCGTCGCTGTGGTTGGCGACGAGGATTTTCTTCAGCTCGCGCGCGCCGCCGAATGACTCGCCGCTGACGAGCTGACCGGCGGTGTCGATGGCCTGGCCGCGTTCGAAGTCGCGCCACTGGCCCATGGCGTTGAAGTTTTCGAAGGCGAAGCCGAGGGGATCCATGCGATTGTGGCAGGAGGCACACTTGGGATCGGCGCGATGTCTTTCGAGGTTTTCGCGGAGGGTGGTCTCGGACTCGCGGTTGCGGCCGCCGGAGTCGTCGAGAGGCGGGATGTCGGGTGGAGGGGGCGGGGGCGGGGTGCCGAGGATGTTGTCCAGGATGAAGAGCCCGCGTTTGACAGGGGAGGTGCGTGTCGGGTTCGACGTGACGGCGAGCGTTGTTCCCTGGGTGAGGACGCCGCCGCGCGGGCTGTCGGGAGGAAGGATGACTTTGCGAAGGTCGTTGCCATCGATGTCCGGTATGCCGTAGTGGCGGGCGAGGCGGGTGTTGAGGAAGGTGTAGTCGCTGTCGATGAGTTCGGTGAGCGGGCGGTTTTCGCGGATGACGTATTCGAAATACAGTTCGGTTTCACGGCGCATGTCGCGACGCAGATCGTTGCGGAACTCCGCGTCGCGGAAACGGCCGAAGGAATTCCGGAATCGGGAGCGCATGCGTTCCATTTCCTCGCGCTGGGCATCGGTGAGGACATCCTCCGGGATGCGGCGCAATTCGAGGAACCGCTGGCGGGCGCGTTCGGCTTCGGGATCGGGCCGTTGCTCGCGCTGGAGGACAAAGCGCGCGTCGATCGGCACGCCTTCGATGTCGCGGGCCTGGAGCCACTGGCCGACGAAGCTGCGGAAGAAGGCGCGGGCACGGTCGTCATTGAGCAGCCGCTGGAACTGTGTGTCGATCTGGGCGCGCAATTTCCCTTCGCGGGCGAGGCGCGACAACTCGTCATCCGGCAGTGTGGACCAGAGGAAATACGAAAGGCGGGAGGCGAGCGAAAATTCATCGACGCGTGGATGCGGCTGGCCCTCGTCGAGCGGATCGGTATATTCCTCGCGGAAGATGAAGCGCGGCGAGGCGAGGACGGCTTCCATGGCGCGTGCGATGCCGGCTTCGAACGAAAGGCCGGGCTCGGACCAGACGGATTCGGCGAGTGCGGCAAGGCGGCCGGCGGTGTCATCGGTGAGCTGCCGGCGGAAGGCGCGCGAGGCGAACGAGTCGAGCCATTCGCGGGCGTAGGCGCGGCGGTCGTCGGCGGATTCGGGCACATCGCGCGGGAACCAGCGACGGTGGTTGGCGGGCTCGTCCCAGCGCAGTTGGGCGACGACGGTGCGCGCCGCGTCGAGGTATTTCTCCAGCAGCATCGGAGAAACAGTCAGTACTTCGCCGATGGTATCGAAGCCATGGCCGGTGTCGTCGGCAGGAAACTCTTCGTCCGTGCGGAAGTCGATGCCCGTGAGGTCGCGAACGGTGTTCCGGTATTCGTTGCGGTTCAGACGGCGCAGGACAGGGCGTCCCGGATCCGGCTGCGCAGGATCGAGCCGGAAGACATCGGACTTGATCCATTGCTGGAGGAGGGCGCGCTCATCGTCGGGCGGCTGATCGCTGTCGGGCGGCGGCATGAGACCGGCGCGCACGTTCTTGAGCACGCGGTGCCACAGGTCGGCATCCGCCACGAGAGCGGCATCGTCAGCGTAGGCGTCGAATTCCACGCCGCCTCTTTTCCCACCCTCGGCGTGGCACTCGAAACAGTGGGCCTGGAGCACCGGCAGGATCGTTTCCCGATAGGACGAAACGGCCGGCGGCGGCTTGGCGGCCTGGGTGTCCGTTCCCGCCACGGCCAGCGCCGATGCCGCGACGAGAAGCCACATACAGCGCGGGGCACGTAGCGCGACATCACCAGGAAGGGAAAAAATCGTGGCCGAAGGCATCAATGAATACTTCCGCCATGACCGTGACCGGACAAGTTCTGATGTGCTCGCAGCCTCGGAGAATCGGATGAATGAGAGGTAGGGAATTCCGCCAATGGCGCGAGCGCCCGGAAGGGAGGGAGAGGCCCCACCCCCAGCCAATAGCGCATGGCGGATGGGCATAGACCCTTGTGGCCTTGGTGCTCCGGCGGAACGCAGGGAGCGATGGGGCAGGCTGCCGGGCCGCAAAGCGAAATCGGAAGCCTGGACGATCCATCGAACCGGCGTAAGGGCGACCCGCGATCGTCAGGAATCCGTGAATATCGACATTCTCGGAACATCGCAACCAGCCTATAGATCGACTGTCACCATAGGGAGGAGGCCAATTGTCAAGAAGTCATGAGTATCGACACCTCCGGAACATCACATCCAGTCTATAGATCGACTGTCACCATACATGGGGATCGACAATCGGGCTGTCCCCTTATGGGGTCGACTGTATTTTTGAACGGCATTTTTCCAGGGACCGCGGTGAGGTGGACGGGGGCTTGTGGATGGGGGGCAGGGCGGTATGGTTGCGGGATGCCGACTGGACGATCGCTTGTTGACCATGGTTTCATGGATGCCCGCTCGAAGTTGCTGGACCTGGCCGCTTTCCTGGACCGGGTGGAGCGGCACGGGCAGGGGGATGATTTCCGGGTGGGTGCGCTGCGGGAGGCGTTGCCACTGCTGCGGGAGGCAGGGTCTGGGCGGGTGCGCGCGATTCTGGAATCGTTGAGCGACCCGACGGTCGAGCCGATACCGGCAGCGACGACACAAGGCGCGACCGGCGCCTGGCCTGGCAAGTCCGGGTCCTGATCCTTCCGACCACTGATCACTGACACACTGCTTACTGCTGACTCCTGGCTTCAGCCCCTTGCCAGTCCTCTGATTTCCATCTGCCGAGCATGCGATACATCGAACCCCACGGCCACATGGTGAGCCGGACCACCGACGACTATGCGGCGATGGCGCATGCCGGCTGTGTCGCATTATGCGAGCCGGCATTCTGGGCCGGGTTTGACCGGGGGTCGGCGGATGGGTTTGCGGACTATTTTCGTCAGCTTACGGACTACGAGCCGAAACGGGCGGCGCGTTTTCACATCCGGCACTACTGCTGGCTGTGTTTGAATCCGAAGGAGAGCGAGGATCTGGGGCTGGCGAAGGAGGTGCTTTCGCTGATCCCCCCGCTGCTGGAGAAACCCTCGGTGCTCGGGATCGGGGAAATCGGCTTGAACAAGAACAGCCGGAACGAACTCACCGTGCTCGAGCACCATATCCAGCTCGCCGCGGATCACGGCCAGATGATCCTTGTGCACACGCCGCACCTCGAGGACAAGCTGAAGGGAACGCGCCTGATCATCGACGCGCTCAAGAACCATTCGGCGATCGACCCCGCGCGTGTCATCATCGATCACGTCGAGGAGCACACCGCCCCGATGGCACTCGATGCCGGTTTCTGGGCGGGGATCACGCTGTACCCGGAGTCGAAGACAACGCCCAACCGCGCCATCGACATCCTGGAACTTTATGGCCACGAACGCCTGTGGCTGAACAGCGCGTGTGACTGGGGCGTGAGCGATCCGCTTGCCGTGCCGAAGACGGCCCTCGAGATGCGCCGCCGCGGGTACGACGCCGCGTTCATCGACCGCGTCCTCTTTGAAAACCCGCTCGCCTTCCTCGGGCAAAACCCCAAGTTTATCGCCGGGTAGCGGGCTGTTCACGAGGATGCCGACCGGTCCAGCCCGACATCGCTCCACGATGTGGGATCTTCGATGGGCTCGAGGTGCGTGAGGATGGTGAGGCGCGGGACCGCCTGGCGCAGGGCGGCCTCGATTTCCTCCGAGAGCGCGTGGGCGCGGGCGACCGACCATTCCCCGGGGAAAAGCAGGTGGACCGACATGAACCGCCGCGCCCCGGCGACGCGTGTGCGCAGGGCGTGGTGCTGCACACCTCGAGGGGCGAAGCTGTCGAGCACGGCACGCACAGCGGCGAGTTCCCCGGGCGGCAACCCCGTGTCCATGAGTCCGAGCATCGAGTGGTGGACGAGCTTGATGCCTGTGGTGACGATGTGAGCGGCAAGGAGCAGCCCGAGCGCGGGGTCGAGCCATGACCACCCGGTGAGCGACACCAGCGCCACGGCGAGGATGGCGACGCCGGATGTCCACACGTCGGTCATGAGGTGCTTGGCGTCGGCTTCGAGGGCGACCGAGTGGTGGCGGCGGGCGACGGAGAAGAGGAGGCGGGCGACGGTCAGATTGACGATCGAGGCCACGGCGGACAGCGCGATGCCGAGGTACGGCTGGCCGAGCGCCCGCGGGGCGAAGAACCTGTCGACCGCACTCCATCCGATGCCGGCGGCGGCGACGAGGATCAGGGCACCCTCGATGCCGCTGGCAAAGTATTCAGCCTTGGTGTGCCCGTATGCGTGCTCGTCATCGGCCGGGCGCGCGGCCACAATGAGCGAAGCCATGGTGACCAGGGCGGCGGCCAGGTTGGCGAGCGACTCAAGCGCGTCCGAAAGCAGGCTGACCGACCCGGTGACTTTCCAGGCGAGGAGTTTGAGGAAAAACGTGAGCAGCGCCGCGGCGACCGAGAGCCAGGCGAAGCGGACCAGCGAGGTCGTGGTGGAGGGAAGCCGGGTCATGGGGACCGTGGAGCCACCGGTTCGAGCGGCAAACCGAGATCGCGTCCGAAGATCGGCGGGCCGGCCAGTGCGGCGGGGTCGCCGAGGTCGTTGAAGTGCCACCACTCGGCGCTGTAAATCGAAAAGCCCGCTCCGGTCATCGCCTGTTGCAGGCGGCGCAAATTCGCGCGCACCTCGGGGTCGGATCCGCGGTAGTCGGCGGCCGCGCGGGCGGAGAAATCGTCGAAGGCGCTCGGCATCCGGAGCGTGCGTCCGGCGCGGTCGGTCAACGTGACGTCGACCGCGCGGCCATACGTGTGCCTGGACCAGCGACGCCGCGGGTCGGAAACGTAGCGGTCGGAGCGGAAAAGCTGGAAGATCCGCCATTGCACCTCGGGCGGCCGGTACGCGTCGAGCACGAGAAGACGGAGACCGTGCGGACGCAGCGCGGCATTGGCAGCGGCGAGTTTCCGGGCGGTCACCTCGCTCGCCAGCGCCGGGAAACCCGCGGGATAGAGGACGCGGCCAAACACGTTGTCCGGCGTGGCGTACGGCAGCGCGGCCGCGATCGTGGCGTCATACGTTTCGACCGGCACGAGGCCGCGCGCCGCGGCGGCAGCGATGACCGCCGCCCGGTCGACCGGCTCGACGCCCAACGACCCCGGCATCGGCTGCGGCAACGACCGGCACGAAACCAGGCCGCAGACAACCGCAGCACACAGAACGGGATGACTCAGCCGCATGCGCGCGAAGATGCGCCTTGACCGGCGGTTCCGACAGAGCAATCCGGCTGCTTCGGAGGAATTCGCCAATCGCCTCATGGGGTGGGCGCCGGACAAAAAAGTTAAGACGTCTTTGGTTTTTGTGCGTCCGCAGGGCGACGCACGGATTGCGGGCAGCCGGCTCCCCGGCTCGCTATTCGTATGTCACCCTGTGGTGGCGGCGACCTCTCTTGAGAATCAATCGCAACATGGTTTTTTGCAACCGGATGGGGAATCGGTCGGGGGAAACCGCGCGCCCACGTGTTCGCTGGCGGCCCACAGACGGTTTTGTCCGGCACCCTCGTCAAGTTTTCCGCCATTTTCTCATTGGCATCGAGGCGGCATGATCGATTTGGTTGAGATTCTCCCGGCCGCTGCACTCCATGTCCGATTCGTCCCAAGATCCGCCTTCCGATGCCCCCGCCACGCGAACCGCGTGGTGGCACAACGAGGACTGGCTGGCTGTCGCCGCGGCGGTGCCGCTGATGGCGGTGGTGGTGGCCGGGTGGAAAGTCGTGATGCCGAAGCTCTCGTGGCAGACCGGCGCCGATCTGGGCGCGGTTTTCAGCGGGGCGAATCTGGGAGCCGCTGCATCAGTGAGCGCGGCGCTCATTTTGCTGGCGGCCGTGGCCCTGGCGGCGTCACTGGGGCGGCAGGTGGTTTCGTTTCTGGGAGGTGCGTGCGTGATTTTCGCGCTCGGCTGGCTGGCGCACCTGCTGGCGGCGAACGCAACCGTGAACGAACTGGGCCTGGAGTATGTGATTTTCGCGCTCGCGCTCGGGTTGCTCTGGAGCCACCTGCTGCCGCGGCCCGCGTGGCTGATGAGCGCCGTGCGTACGGAGTTCTTCATCAAGATCGGCATCGTGATCCTGGGCGCGGGCATGCTGTTCGGGGATCTGCTCAAAGCCGGCGCTCCCGGCATGATCCAGGCTGCCCTGGTGATTCCCGTGGTGTGGTACGCCACTTTCTGGTTGTCGCGCGTTTTGCGTGTGGACGACGAATTCGGCGTGATGCTTTCGACTTCCGTTTCGATCTGCGGTGTCTCGGCCGCCATCGCCGCCTGCGGGGCGATCCAGGGCGACAAGAAGAAGCTTTCGTACGTCACCTCGGTCATCCTGCTCTGCGCGGTGCCGATGATGGTCCTCATGCCGTGGGTGGTGAAGTGGCTGGGCATGAGCGAAGCCGTCGGCGGCGCATGGCTCGGCGGGACCCTGGATACCAGCGGTTCGGTTCTGGCCGCCACGGAGGCCCTGGGCGAGGGGGCCACGAAGACCGGCACCGTGGTGAAGTTGTCGCAGAATGTCCTGATCGGCGCCGCCGCGTTCCTGATCTCGCTGTGGTGGACGTTCCGCGAGCGCCGTTGCAATCCGGATGCCCCGCGCCCGAGCCTGGGTGTCATCTGGGAGCGTTTTCCGAAGTTCGTGCTCGGGTTCGTCGGCGCGTCCCTGGTTTTTTCCTTCCTTCTCCTGCCCGATTGGGTGAAAGCCAGCAGCAAGTCGTTGAAAGGTCTGCGCGAAATCTGGTTCGCCGCCGCGTTCGTGTGCATCGGCCTGGAAACACGCCTGGGCGATCTCGCCAGACTCGGCGGTTTCCGCCCCGCCCTGGCCTTCCTCGGCGGCCAGGCCGTCAATATCGTCTGGACGCTGCTGCTCGCCTGGCTGCTGTTCGGGGTGCTCTTTGGTTGATGGGCCTATGGGCCTCACATGGGGTCTATAGGGTTCATAACATAAGCCGCATGCCTGGTATGCCTGAACCATCCGGCAGGAACGCGACGGGCGTTCTTCCTGGCGATCCTGGCCGCGATATTGTCATTAAAAACGCATCATTTGCGTCATCGTTATCTCCATATTCTTCCGATTCGTGCTGGCACTCGATTTCCAAAGTGTTCGACTTCCTCGAATCAAGGACTCTGGATCACCCGCCTCCGGCCGGTTTCGCGACGCAAAACTTCCATCGAACGATTTGTCAGCCCCTTCAAAGCTGCCACCACCATTCCAAATGGCGTGCCAGTCCTGTGGCGAGGACGATTCCCTGATCCATTCCCACTGGTAAACCGGCGATTGCCCCTCCTGTGATTGTGGGGCTTGCGGCCTTGATGCCAGCGCAGAGCGGATTGGACGGGGTGGCTGTTGTCGTGTCCACGATGTTGGCAACAAGACTTGTGGCAGATGAGCCCTGGTCATTGTCGCGGACATAGACAGTCAAGTGCGCAGGAAGACTATCACCCAGTCGCGGTTCCGACACTGCCACGTAAAGACGATGGGAGCCTGGTTCCCGGTTAGTGGTGCTGGTTGTCATGATTGTAAATGGCGCACTGGTATCATCAGCGAGCAGTGTGCGATCGCCGCATTCGTTGAACATTCGCAGAACAAATACGGACGGCAGGACATCAACTCCGCCAGGGTTGCTTGCATTACACGTAACAGTGAATGATTCTCCGCATGTGACTATAGATTAACCAACTGCAGTATTATCGAGCTTGCGCAGCGCATCGAGAGAAGTGGTGATGATGTGAACCGCCCCAAGGCGACAGACGTATTGCGAGCGGGCTGCCCGCACGGACGCCCGCAACTCGTGTGTCACCCTGCGGGCGCATCAACGTTTTCGTTGCGTCCGCGCGGCGACGCTGGATTGGTTGTGGGCGTTTCCGGCCCCGCCCTCCGCCGCCAATGATAATCCCGCCGTTGTTCCTGCTCGTTGTTACCGGAACCGTTTCATTTGGCGCAGGCATCGGGGTGATGCAGTGGCGGCAGCGCTCGACGGCCGCTTCCGGGCAATATCTCTCACCGGGCCGCGGGCGCGCTGGCGAGGAAGTCGCGGAGACCTGCAAGGTTGTCGGTATTGATGAGGTCGACGCCGGCGGCGTGCAATTCGGCCCAGGCGAACGGCTGGTCGGGCGTGCCCCAGAACCTGAGGCGCCGGCCCTGGCGATGGGCGAGCGCGACCGTCTCGCGGAGTTTGGCGCGATCGGGCTCGGGGAGCACGCCGTCGACGAAGTAGTGAAATGTGGGCGACCAGTTCTGGCTGACGAGCGGCACGAGGTGGACGCCGGGCGGCGGGTCGGCGGTGAGGTCCGGCAGGCGGCCGTCGATGGCGCAGAGGCGGGAATCCTCGGCGGCGACTGTGGCGGTCGGGCGGTTACCTGACAGGATGACGGTGACCGGGCCGGGCGTGGTGGAATCCGGCGTGAACCGCGTGAAGAGGCCGTCGTACGCTGGCGACACGAGCACGCCGCGGAGCACCGCATAGGTCGCCTCGGCCTCCGATTTCAGATCGACGAGCAGCGTGAATCCGGACGCGCCGCGGAGCACGGCGCCGTCGTGGCGTTCGACGCGTTCGCGGAGGGGGTCGAGGTACAGTTTTTCGAGCGTGCGCTCCGGTTTCACGTCCTTGAGGTCGTGGGCGACGAGCAGGGCGCCATCGACGAGCCAGATGTCGGCCTCGACCGAGCAGAATCCATGGTCGAGCGCGTCGAGGAGCGGTCGCGGGTGTTCGTAGTCGTTGTGCGCGTGCGCGCGCGGGAGCGGGGCGGGCGGCGGCTCTTCGGCGACGAGCGGCGCGGGAAACGCCAGGGTGACCGCGATCCCCGCAACCCGCAGAATCCATGCAGCGTCCGCCATGCCGGTGAAAAGTCGGTCAGGGGCGGCGGTCGGCGAGGTGCTCGGCGATGGCCTGTTCGGCTTTCTCGACGAGCGGGTCGAACATTGGCATTTCAACCGCATTGCGCCCCTGCTCGTGTTTCCGGAAGCCGAAGAGGTAGGTCTCGTTCGCCGGCCGCCAGCGGTGGAAAAACAGGCGGTTCTTCTCGACGACCAGCGCGCGCAACGTCTCGTCCACGGCCGGCGCAGCGGCGGGCGCGCCGGTCACAACCGGTGCCAGCGCGCCGAGCGCCGCGTATCCGCGCTGAGAAAAATGCAGCCCGTTTTCCGTGAGCGGCCGCACCGACTCAGGAAGCCGCCGGGCCAGCGACAGCGCATCGACGAAGGCGGCGCCCCGATCCTCGGCGAGCCGGCGGATCGCGTCGCGATACACGACGAGGTCGGCGTTGTACCCCGAAGGGTCAGGCGCCGGAGGCCGGTGCTCGGCGGGCAGCGGGCTGAGCAGGAGCACGCGCGGTTTGCCGGCCGCGGCATCGATCATGTCGAGCAGCCGCGCATAGCCGTCGACGAATTCGGACACTTTTTCCGATCCAGCCCACGCCTCGGCGGATCCGTATTGGCAGATGACGACCGTTGGTTTGACCAGTTCGAGATGCCCTTTGAGGCGGTCGAATCCTTCCTGGGGCGGCCCGAAGTAGCTGCGCGCGTGGCCGAACACGGTGTCCGCGCTCCAGGCGAGATTGCGAAAGCGCAGCCCCAGCGCGGGATACGCCTGCGTGAGCGCCGTCTCGATGTAGCCGTAGCGCCCTTCACGCTCGAGGAATGTGGAACCGGTCAGGGCCACCATGTCGCCTTGCCGAAACCCGAATCCGCGCAACTCGGTATTGTCCGCTTCAGGCGTGTCCGATTGGCCGCAAGCGGCCGGCGGCCGGGCGATCAGACAAACGGCGGCAAGCACCCAGGCGGCAAAATGGCGGTGGATCATGGGAGAAGATGGACCGGGGAAGTGACTGGTGCAAGAATGGGGCGCATGGGCATATAGGGCCTATGGGCGTATAGGCCCTATGGGGCTCACGGGGCACATGGGGCTTATGGGCGCATGGGGCTCACAGGCCCATTGAGATTTCGCTTTCTTGGGGCGGGATTCAGGGCATGGTGGGCGGGATGAGGACT
>CAZYHO010000095.1:0-12312 GCA_964647495.1 uncultured Akkermansia sp.
CATGGTTGGCCGGTATCGCATGCCATAATGAACCACGAATCACTCGAATCACACCCATAATATCCGCCGCCCGCTCAATACACACGGAGCAGGCCTTTGCCTATGATTCCTGAAATTCGTGGTCAAAAACGGTTCCGCAGGCTGGAAGCCCGCGGGGCGTGCGGGCCGGAGGCACCGCATCACTTCCGGGATCAAGGCATGCGACTGGGTGGGGCGGCGAGGATTTCTGCGATCAACTGGCTGAGCACCACCTTGGGATCGAGCGACGAGCCGACGAGCCGCTGGTTGGCGCGCAGGCAGGCGCGCAATCCGTGGCGCAGTTCCGGCTCGCTGAAGCGCTGAGTTTCCTGGGCGGCGAGGAAAAGCGGGTAGACGCTCAGACCGCCGTCTTTTTTTCTGGGGAGGTGGGCTGTTTCGGCTGCCGGCAGCCGCTCCAGGGCGGCCTGGAACCGGGAGTAACTGTGCAGCGGGGCGCGATGGCGGTCCACGAGATCGCGGGCGACGACGAGGTTGCGCATTTTCGGCACGATGGCGGCGAGGAGGAGGCCGACGGCGTTTTCGCCCTGGGCGAGCAGGGAATCGAGCAGTGAAAGCGCGCGCCGGGCGTCACGGCGGCCGAGCGCGTTGCCGAGTTCGAAGATGACGCCGGCCCGGCTGAGCGGGACCATGGTGCGCACGTCACCGGTCGTGACGCGCCGCCGGTCCGGCCCCAGGTACAGGTCGAGTTTCTCCAGCTCGCTGTCGATCTGCTGGGTGCGTTCGCCGGCGAGTGTCATGAACAGCTCCATGGCTTCCGGTTCGAAGGCAAACCCGAGCGCCTCGGCCCGTTCCTGGATGAGCGCTTCGACCTGGGCTTCCCAGCCGCGCTGCGAAGTGTCCGGCAGGTCGTATGCCGCACTTTGAGCCAGTTTTTCGAGGTTGAGAAAAAACGCACGGCGGCGGTCAGGGGCGATGGCGGAGAGGACGAACTGGATGTCCTGCGGCAGGCCGGCTTCCAGTTCGCGCCACAGTCGGTCGAGCGCGTCGAGCGTCGACTGGGCGCGTCCGGTCACGGTGTCCGCGAGAAAATTCGCGTGGCGCAACCAGACGACCTTGGCCCCGCCGAAAAGCGACGGGGTGCGCAGCCCTTCGACGGTCTGGGCACAGGCGCGGCTCGCCTGTTCCGCGTTTTCGGCCGCGCCGTCCACGGTGTCCGTGCCGAAGTCGCCGCCGTCCGGAGGGCTCAGCCGCCGCACCAGCGCCATTGCCGCTTCCTTGACCCGCGCCTCGTCCGTGCCGTAGACAAAGTGCACGTTCGCCACTTTGGCGGCGGCTTCCTTCCGCTTGGCTGCCATGGCGGCATCTAGGCGGCGCCGCCGGGCGAGGCAAGCGAAAACGGGGGCATTCAGAAAGCCATTTCGAACTGCTGGTTCGGCTCGGTGAGCCACTGGTCGAGCCAGGGCGAATACGTTTTGACCCTCACTGATTTCTTGTCCGGCAGGAACTGGAGGAGGCGGAAGAATCCGCCGCCGTGGAACGGGCGCCGTGGATCGACGCCCGCCTGGTAATTGGCGAGCATCTGGTGGACGCGCTGGCCATGGGCGCCTTCGTCGACGCGGTAACCGGTGCCGGATCCGAGCACATGGCCGTTGAACATGAAGCGGACGTTCTTTTGAGGGGCGAGGAGTTTCCGCCAGATGTCCTCGCCGTCGTTGACGCCACCGCTGGCGGCGGCGTCACGGGCGAGAACGTAGTCTTTGGGATTCCACGTCTGTTTCTTGCCGTATTTCTCCCAGTCGTAGCGGGTGCTGTCGTAAAACAGATGCGCGTGGCTGGAGACGACCACGGTGTGATCGGGATGGGCGGCGGCGGCCTCGCCCGCCCAGGTGACGACGGCGTCGCGCGGTCCGAACTCGAGCGCGATGATCAGGAACGGCCCCCAGGGAGTATCGAGTTCGTGCCAGCCGTTTTCCATGCGGCCGGATTCGAAGAGCCCGTGTTTCGCGCTGTTGGCGTAGTCCGCGGGCGAAAAGTAATCGTTCATGAGGGTCGTGCGGTCCTGCGCGCCGCCACCCGGACCCAGGTCGTGGTTGCCGGGGAGGAGCGAGTACGGCACGCCGCCGTCGCGGAGCACGCGAAATGCCTTTTGCGCGTTTTCCCATTCCGGAACGCTGTTCACGTCCGTGATGTCACCGAGCTGCATGACGAAGCGCAGGTTGTGGCTTTGCCTGTGCGCCACGACCCAATCGCACTGGCGGACGAGCACCTCGGGGGCGCGCCGCGTGAGGTTCTGTGTGTCGGGAAACACGGCGAGCGACCATGTCCCGTCCGGTGCGTCAAACGGTGTCACCGGCACATCCACGGCGTGAGGCACGGTGTCTTGTCCGGGCAAGGGCAACGGCATTCCGGTTGAAGCAGCCAGCGTGGCGGCTCCGAGCGGTTTCAAGAATTGGCGGCGGTTCACGGGCATGCGGGGTTGGTGGTTTGGCCGGGCGACCGGAAACCCGGGCGCGTCGTCTGAGTCGGTCTATACGGTGAGGATTTCCTTTTCCTTGTGGGCGGAGTGCTGGTCGATCTCCTTGACCGAGGCGTCGGTGGCGGCCTGGATGTCCTTCTCGACGCGTTTGAGGTCGTCCTCGGTGAGTGTGCCCTCCTTCTCCGCGGCCTTGGCGGCCTCCATGCCGTCGCGGCGCGCGGCGCGCACGCGCACCTTGCCCTCCTCGGCCATCTGCTTGATGAGCTTGACCATCTCCTTGCGGCGCTCCGTGGAAAGTTCGGGGACCGGAATGCGCAGGCGTTTCCCGTCGGCGATCGGGTTGAGGCCGAGGTTCGATTCGCGCAGGCCGCGTTCGACGTCCTGGAGTGTGCTCGGGTCGTGCGGCTGCACGAAAATGGTGCGCGTGTCCGGCGTCGAGATGGCGGCGAGCTGTTTGAGCTTCATGTGCGTGCCGCCGTAGATGGAAACGGCGATATTGACGCCCTCGACGAGGGCCGGGGACGCCTTGCCGGTGCGCACGCCGTTGAACTCGTGCAGGACGAAGTCGACGGCTTTTTTCATGTGGTCCTGGGAGGCGGTGAGGATGGCTTTCTGGTCCATGGCGGGGATCGGGATCGTGGGGTGTGGAGGATAAGCGGTCTCGGCCTGCGGGGAAAGCGGCAAGCGGTCAGTCAGGCGGTGACGAGTGTGCCGATGGGTTCGCCGAGCAGCGCGCGGCGCACATTGCCGGGTGGGCCCATGTCGAACACGATGATCGGCTTGTTGTTTTCCTGGCAGAGGCTGAAGGCGGTGGCGTCCATGACCTTGAGCTGGCGCTGGAGACAGTCCTGGAACGTGATGCGGTCGAAGCGCCGGGCGCCCGGATTGCCCACCGGATCGGAATCGTAGATGCCGTCGACCTTGGTTGCCTTGAGGATGACGTCGGCGGCGATTTCGCTGCCGCGCAGCGCGGCGGTGGTGTCGGTCGAGAAAAACGGATTGCCGGTGCCGGCGGCGAAAATGACGACGCGGTTCTGCTCCATGTGGCGCACCGCCTTCCGGCGGATGAACGGCTCGGCCACATTGTCCATGCGTATCGCACTCTGGACGCGCGTCGGCACGTTGTGCGCCTCGAGCATCGACTGGAGCGCCAGCGCGTTCATGACGGTGGCCAGCATCCCCATGTAGTCGGCGCTGGCGCGCTCCATGCCGCGGCTCTGGGCGGTGACGCCGCGCCAGAAATTGCCGCCGCCCACGACGAGGGCGATCTGGACGCCCTTGTCCCAGGCCTCGCGGATCTGGACCGCGATGCCTTCGACGATTTCCGGTGAGATGTTGTCGGCGCTGCCCGTTTCGCGCAGCGCCTCGCCGCTTAACTTGAGGACGACCCGGTTGAATTTCCGGCCAGGGATGGATTCGCTCATGCGAAGAGTGGTTAAACACCACGCCGCGCCTCCGCGCAAAGAAGAATCTGCGGCCCGCTCCAGGAGCCCTCCAGGAGCGGGTGCCTTTTGCTCGCCCACGCGCATCCCCCGTTCATTGACTTGACCGCATGCGCCAACCACCGACCTCTTCCCTCTCAGCCCCAATCCCCGCATGCACTCCACCTGTTCCCTTGCCGGTCCACTTCTCGCCTGTCTGCTCGCCCTCTGCGCACCGGCGCCACCGGCCGAGGCCGAGCCACCTGATCAGTCAGATCGGTCGGATCAGTCGGATCCGTCCGATCAGCCCGATCAAGCCAGCACCCCCAACCCCTTGGACGATCCGGCGGACACGAGCGTCTGGCCGAACCAGACGAGCCGGGCCAACGGCGACCGCTGGCTTGTCGAGAATCACGACCGCATCCGCCGGATGCGCCCGCGCGTGCTCGTGCTCAATTTTTCCAACGAGCATAACCGGGCGCACCTGGACGGCCTGCTGGCGCGCCTGTGCGCCGCCCTGGCCGAGTCGAGCCGCTATCATGGATACTCGGATCCGAAGGCGCCGGTTTTTCTGCAGTACGAAATCTTCAAGTTCGTCGACCTGCGCGACGCCGACCGGAGTGCCGGTGATTCGCGTCTCGTGCCGGTGAAAGATCCGACGGCGACAGACGGGTTCAACATGCGCTATGCGGCCTATTTTTCCGATGAATTCGCGGCGCATATCGGCGTGGCCGATCCCGGGGAGCCCGGGCGATTTCTGCGGCTCGACGAGCTGGTGGACCGCGGCTACTGCCACGAAGTGTGGTTCTGCGTTTCGGGCGCACCCGAAAAGCCCCGCATCGGCGCATACGAAGTCGTCGAGCTGAAGCCGCGATACGACGAGGCCTTCGCCACGAAGGCCGGCGACTACGTGCAAGCCGGCAACGGCGGCGATCCGGCGCAGCCGTGGACCGGCCGCTCCGTGCGCATCGGCGCCATCAACGCCAGCCGGGGCGTCGGCTGCTTCCTTGAAAGCCTCGCCCACGGCCTCGAACGGACGTCGAGTTCGGCCGCGATTCCCTACCTGACGCGCTACTTCAAGGATTTTGCGGGCTTCAACCTGAAGGAAAAGTTCGGCGCGCCCATCGAGAGCCTGTATGCGATCCACTACGGCCGCACCGACATCCGGTACCCCGACCCCGGCACCCTCGTGGCCCGGCATGGCGTGGCCGAATTCCGCATCGACGATTACGTCTGCGCCGGCGGCAATGCGCATTTCCCGCCAAATGCCCGCCGCCATTACGACCTCGACAACACCGAGCCCGTGCTCTCGACCATCGAAGACTGGTGCATCGGCAGCGGCCCGGACGGCCAGGACATCGCCAAACCGTTCACCAATGCCGCATTCGAGCCATACCGCGAACTCGCCCCTGACTGCATGGGGCCATGGCTGGTCTACTGGCGGCAGAACATGCCCGGCCTCGACAACCGCCAGAAGGACGCCGGCGGACGGCCGATGAAAAACTGGTGGCCGTTCCTGTTTTATTGAGCGCCGCCGGACGCCGCGGGCGGTGCCGCGGCCGGCGCGGCCGGCGCGGACGCCTTGGCGACGCGCGCGACCTCCAGCGCATACGTGAGGTAGGGGGCGTACAGTTCCGGCTCGAGCAGGAACGAGTCATGCCCTTTGTCGCTGTGCACCGTGTGGTAGTGCACAGCCACGCGGGCCTCGCGCAGGTGCTTGACCAGGGCCGCCTGCTCCTCCGGATAAAAACAGAAGTCGCTGTCGATGCTGAAAATCAGGAACTGCTGGCCGTGGTCGCGGCAGGGCGTGAGCAGCTCTTTCCAGGTGGCCGCACCGGCGTCGCGCAGCGGGTGGAAGCTCGACCACATTTCGCAGAAGCGAAGGTAGGTATTGGCGTCGAAGCGGCTGACGAACTTTTTCCCCTGGTAAAGCATGTAGCTTTCGACCTGATCGCGCAGCCGGTACCATGAAAGCTGGTCGTCCGGTTGTTTCACCTCGCCGCTGGCGCGGGTTTCGATGGTATCGAGGTGCACGAACGTCTTGTGCGAGATCATGCGGGCCAGGGCGAGGCCGTACGTGGGCGGTTCGCCGTCGTAGTAGTCGCCGCCGGCGAAATGCGGGTCGTTTTCGATCGCGAGGATTTGCTCGAAGAGGGCGAGCCGGTTGAGCACCGTGGTCGCTCCGCCGCTGGCGATGGGCACGACGAGCCGGACGCGATCCGGGTGGCGCGTGGCGAGCGTGAGCGCCATCAGGCCGCCGATGCTCGGGCCGATGACCGCGTGCAGCACGCCGATGCCGAGCGCGTCGAGCAGCAGCATTTGCGAGCGCACCACGTCGGTGACCGAGAGATGCGGGAATTTCGAGCCCCAGGCGCGGCCGGTCGCGGGATCGATGGACGAGGGGCCGGTCGACCCGTAGCAGCCGCCGAGGTAATTGGCGCAGATGACGAAATACTTTTTGGTGTCGAGCGGTTTGTCCGGCCCGATGTAGTCGTCCCACCAGCCCTCATGCACGTCTTCCGACCAGCGGTCGCCGACGCCCGGCACGGCCTCGCAGTGGCCGGCGGCGTGGGCGGTGCCGCTGAGAGCGTGGAACAGGAGGATGGCATTGGATTTCGCGGCGTTCAGGGAGCCGTATGTCTCGTAGGACAGCGTGATCCCGGGCAACGACTCCCCGCTTTGCGTGAGGAATGTTTCCGGATGATGAAAGAACTGGGCCGACGTGATCATGAAAGCGGGAAAGCGGGAGCGGAGGGACACGATGGCCGGAACACCGCCCGCACAAGCTGAAATCCCTCATCGGCCGGGGAATTGGCGCGGGACCGTTGCTTTACGCGGCGGGTGTGGCATGTCTGCGTGCACCGCCACGCGCCAGCCCCGCCGGCCGCCCTCCGGCCCGGGGCGGGCCGTCATTTCACGCCACCCCTGACGATCACTGCCATGGCAACAAAGAAGAAGTCCAAGTCCCCAGCCGCCACCGCTTCGAAAACCGCTCCCCGTGCCTCCGCCGGCGGACCGGTCTCGCAGTTCGTCCGCTTCCACTACCGGCACTTCAATGCCGCCGTGGTGGTGGACGCGGCGGACGCGTACAAGGCGCACCTTGCCGCGGGCGGCGGCATGTTTGTGACGCTCGCCGGCGCCATGTCGACCGCCGAACTCGGCCTCACGCTGGCGGAGATGATTCGGCAGGGGAAGGTGCATGGCCTCTGCTGCACCGGCGCCAACCTCGAAGAGGACATCTATAACCTGGTCGCGCACACGCATTATGAACGCGTCCCGAATTACCGCGACCTCACGCCCAAGGACGAGGTGAAGCTCCTCAAGCGCCACCTCAACCGGGTCACCGACACATGCATCCCGGAGGACGAGGCGATCCGCCGCATCGAAAAGCACCTCCTCGACCTGTGGCGGCGCGCCGAGACGAGCGGCCAGCGGTTCTTTCCGCACGAGTTCGCCTACCAGTTGCTCAATTCCGGTGTGCTCAAGAAGCACTACGAGATCGATCCGAAACACTCGTGGCTGCTGGCCGCGGCCGAGCGCGACCTGCCGCTTTTCGTGCCGGGCTGGGAGGACAGCACTTGTGGCAACATCTTCGCCGCTCATTGCATCGTGGGCGACATCGAAGACCCGCGCACCGTGCGTGGAGGCATCGAGTACATGATGCGGCTCGCCGGGTGGTACACCGAGTTCACGAAAAAGTCGCGTCTCGGGTTCTTCCAGATCGGCGGCGGCATCGCCGGCGATTTCCCGATCTGCGTCGTGCCGATGCTGCATCAGGATCTCGGCCGCAGGAACATCCCGCTCTGGGATTATTTTTGCCAGATCAGCGACTCGACGACCAGTTTTGGCGGCTACTCGGGCGCGGTGCCGAACGAGAAGATCACCTGGGGCAAGCTCGACGAGAAGGGACCCAAATTTGTCATCGAAAGCGACGCGACCATCGTGGCCCCGCTCGTGTTCGCGCAGGTGCTGGGGTGGTAAAAGGGCGCGCTCAACCCCGCGCCAGCGTCAACGCGACGATCCGGCGCGCTTCGCCGTCGCCGCGCAGAACGCGGGCGCATTCCTGCATGGTGGCCCCGGTCGTGAAGACGTCGTCTATGAGGAGGACGTCGCGGCCGGCCACCGGGGAGCGGAAGCGGCGAAAGGGAATCCACGGCCGGCGGAGCCGGAAAGCGCCGCGCAGATTCGCCAGCCGGTCGTGCCGCGTGAGCGAGGCCTGGCCCGTGGTGTACCGGATGCGGCTGAGCACGTCGGCCACCTTCAGGCCTGTGAGACCGGCGGCGGTGGCGGCCAGCTCGGCAGCCTGGTTGAATTCGCGTTCGCGGAGGCGCCGCGGGTGGAGCGGCACCGGAACGAGCAACCACTCGACGCCGGCGAGGCGCGCGTCCGCGTGCGGGCCACGAAGGGCATCCGCGAGAAGGTAGCCGAGCAAGGGGCCGAGCCAGAGCCGCCGCTCGTATTTGAACTGGTGAATGAGTTCGCGCAGGCTGCCGCGCGCCTGGAAGGGAGCGGTGGCGAAGTCGAAGGCGAAGCGGCGGTCGGCGCAGTTCGTGCAGCGGAATGGACCGGGCACGACACCGACGAACCACTCGCCGCACACCGAACAGCGCGGCTCGGCCAGGCGCGGCAGCGAGTCAAAGCAGGATCGGCACAGGGCACGCACGCCATGGCCACCCAGAGCCGCATGGCAGAGCGCGCAGGATTCGGCAAAGATCAGTCCGAGGGCGGCCTCGCGTCCCTCGATCCAGAGGTCGTGCAGCAGGGAGGGCATGGGGTGCAACTGGTCAGGGGCTTTCCGCGGGACGGATACCGGTGCGCACCGGCGCGGGGACCGGCCCGGCGAGCCCCAGGAATTCGCGATAGTGCAGGACCTGGAGCCGGCGGTCGAGGTGCTCGGCAATGAATGTGAGCGACTCGACCCAGTCGCCGGAATTCAGGTAATGCACGTCCCCGACGAGCTTGTCGGCCGGCGTGTGGATGTGGCCGCAGATGATGCCGCGGCAGTTTTTGCCGACGGCGAGCCCCTGGAGCTGCTCCTCGTAGCGGCCGGTGAAGCTGATCGCCTGCTTGACGCGGGCCTTGATGGCTTTGCTGAGCGAGAAGTATTCTTTCCCGCGCAGCCGGCGCCACTGGTTGTAAATCCGGTTGAGCCTGAGCAGTTGGTCGTAACCGATGGCGCCGAGCCGGGCGATCCACGGGTGGTTGGTCGTCACCTGGTCGAAGCCGTCACCGTGCACGACGAGGTAACGGCCCTCGGGCGTCTGGTGCACGTGTTCGTTGACGATGGTGAGGCCGGCAAGGCGCATGGGAAGAAAGCGGTGGAGGAGGTCGTCGTGGTTTCCACGCAAGTACACGACTTCCGTGTTTTCTTTTTCAAGTTTTCTGAGCACGAGGCGGATAAAGCACGTGTGGGCGGTGTTCCAGTGAGTCGGGTGGCGCGCGAGGTGCCAGGCATCGATGATGTCACCATTGAGGACGAGTTTCTCGCACCGGCTGCGGCGGAGCAGATCGTTGACTTCGTGCACTTTGCAATCCGGTGTGCCGAGGTGGACATCGGAGAGGAAAAGCGTCTTGAAGCGGACGAATCGCCCGTGGGCGGAACGGGATTGTTGAGTCATGGGACGATAACGCGGGTTAAAATGAGGTGAATCAGGCGGCTGGTGGAGATGAGACGGAGGTCAGGAGTTCCTCGAATCGCCGGACGATGCGGTCCCAGTCGAGCCTTTCGGCGGTGCGGCGGGAGGCCGCGCCGAGCGCCAGCCGGGCGGCCGGCGGCAGGACCAGCGCTTCGGCCATGCGCGCTGTGAAGCCGGCTTCGTCACCGAAAGGCACTTTCCATCCGTTGTGGCGGTCGACCACGTGTTCGCGAGCTGCGGCATAGTCAAAGCTGATGGTAAGCAGGCCGCTGGCCATGCCTTCCAGCAGCACGTTGCCAAAGGTTTCCGTAAGGCTCGGAAACACGAGCACATCGGCCGAAGCGTAGTGCCGCGCCAATTCCTCCCCGCGCAACGCGCCGGTGAAGTGCGCGAACGGGAATTGCCGCTCCAGCATGGCACGATCCGGGCCGTCACCCGCGACCACACACAGCGCGCGGCCATCGGTCAGCGAAGCGAGTTTTCCGAGCGCGAACGGAAGGTTCTTCTCGGGCGCCAGCCGCCCGACCAGCAGGAAAACGGGCGGGCCGCCCGCGTCCACGGTGGCACCCCAGGCCGCGCGCAGGGAGGCATCCCGGCTGGCAGGCGTAAAGAGCCGGGCATCCACACCTCGGCTCAACACTTCCAGATTGCGGAATCCGTGGGAACTCAGCCGATCGACGACATCGCGCGTCGGCGCCAATGTCATCGCCGTCCCATTATGCAGGCGGCGCAGGTAGGCCAGCGCCAGCGCTCCGAGCCGCGGCAGCCGCCGCGCCCGCAGATAATCGTCGAAATTCGTGTGGAATCCCGATGCGACCGGAATGTGTAGCCGGCGCGCCAGCGATGTCGCCGTCCACCCCAGCGGCCCTTCCGTCGCCACATACACCACATCCGGCCTCAGCGCCGACCACAGCCGCCTCAGCCGCAGCCACGACGGCAACCCGAATCGCAGCCCGGGATACCCCGGCACCGGCAGCGACCGCACCCCGGCCTCCCGCCTCCGCACCCTCAGCGGCACCGCCCCGCCGCCCGGCCGTACCACTGTCACCCGATGCCCCCTCGATTCCAATCCCCTCCGAAGACGATCCATCGTCAACGACACACCGTTGAGATCGGGAGGAAAGGTGTCAGTCACGAGGGCGACCTGCATGAGAACGCATGCTAAACGATGGCTGCGCTGCCCGCAACCTGACCCGCCACTCTCCCGCCCGCCATCAGTTGCGTGTGTCGGTTCCGTTGCGCCCAGCCCGTGACTGCGACGAATCTGCTCTGTAGCCGGCCTCCACCCCACATCCCTGCGGGGTGGCTGTGTGAAACCAGTCAGATGACTCCCTTGATCAGGTGGGCCAGCCCTGCGAAGGCGATTTGGATCCCCACGCAGAAGACAAGGAAGGAGCTGAGGCGGTTGACGATATGCTCGCCGCGCTGACCCAGGCGCTTGAGCAGGGCGGGAGTGAAGGCATAGCAAAGGTAGATCGTGACACTCATAAGGAGTATGGCCAGGCTGAGGGCGGCATCATTGATGACCAGAGTGGGCCATTTGCTGTTGTGGCCGTGCGCGCTGAGGGTCAGCAGCACGGAAATGGTGCCTGCGCCCGTGGTCATGGGAAAAGCCAGGGGATAGAAAAGTGAATCCTCCGTTTTCCTGTGGAGTTCCGCTCCGGAGATGTCCTCGGAATTCTTGTTCCCCACATCGGAGGCAAGCAGCTTCCAGCCCATGCGGCAGATGAGAAGCCCTCCTGCCAGTTGCACGACGGGCAGCGAGATGCCGAACAACTTGAATATCCAACCGCCGAGCAGGAGCGCGACCAGGCAAATCAGAAAGCAATACATCGCGACCCGGGCGGCCGCCGTTTTCCGTTCCTGATGATTCAGGTGATGGAGGAACGGATCAATGATCAGGGCTGTGCCCACCGGATTGACCGGAGGAAACAGTGCCACAAACCCCATCAGCACCACATGAAAGAAAGACGCAAGATGTTCCATGGTTCCACAGCGGATATCAAGTCGGTTGGCCCGGGAGACGGGTGTGGAGGCAAAGCCCCACGATTGAGAAGTTGTCATGGAAGATGTGGACCCATCTGCTGAACCTGGAGCCGGGTTTCGCCGCGGGTATCACAATTCTTTGCTCCCGACTCTTCTCATCCAGTCGAAGACGTCCCACCTCCAAAAAAAAGCCGCCCCCTGTTGAAGGGGGCGGCTTGGTTGAAAGGGAGTCTGGCGACGACCTACTCTCGCAGGACCTTGCGTCCCACTACCATTGGCGCTGAGGTGTTTCACGGCCGTGTTCGGGATGGGAACGGGTGGGACCACCTCGCTGAGGTCACCAGGATCAGGCGGGCCGGCCATTCATGGCCCGTCCCGCCTGATCGCGAAGACCTCCGCGCGAATCTGAAATCTCAAATCCGTGATTCTCTGACATCTGCATACGGGGAATGGAGTAATACAACAAGCGGCGGCTCTCCCGCAAGGGCGGGGGCCGCGCACAAAAATCAAGTCAATCGGGAGATTAGTAGCGCTGAGCTGAACGCATTACTGCGCTTGGACCCGCACCCTATCAACGTCGTGGTCTACAACGTCCCTTCAGGAAAACCTCATCTTGGGAGGGGCTTGGCGCTTAGATGCTTTCAGCGCTTATCCCTTCCGCGCATGGCTGCCCTGCAGTGCCCTTGACAGGACAACAGGAACACCAGCGGCGCGTCAATCCCGGTCCTCTCGTACTAAGGATTGAACCCCTCAAGTTTTCTGCGCCCACAGAGGATAGAGGACCGAACTGTCTCGCGACGTTCTGAACCCAGCT
>CAZYHO010000096.1:0-12305 GCA_964647495.1 uncultured Akkermansia sp.
CGGCCCCCATTCTGGAATTTTGGCGAAATCATCACTTTTTGCTGGTCAAACTGAAGAGGAATTGAATAATCGGCCCCATGCAACGCATCGGGATATTCTCCGTTCTCACTCTGTCGGCGGTTGGCGCTCATGCCGCCGTGGTTGTCGCCACGCACAACGAGGTCGGCACCGGAGGTCCGACCTCGCACTTCACGCCGGGCTACGCGGTGTCGGCGTCGGATCTTCTCCACGGCCTGACTCCAAGCGATTCCGGAGGCAACTTCGCGGCGACTGAAATCACAGGCGGCCTGCCCGTGCTGACGGATGGGGTGTACGGAACCATCACCGAACCCGGTGGCGCGGCGGACCGCACACACCTCATCTTCGCCATCGCCGGCGGCGGCGCCGACACCGGCACATTTGTCACCTATACGCTCAACACCGCGTCGGCCCCGCTCGGCTACGATATTTCCAGCATCGCTGTCTATGGTGGATGGAACGACAACGGGAGGGACCAGCAGCTTTATACCGTGGCCTATTCGGTGATCGGCAGCAGCGATTTCATCGATCTGACGTCGGTCAATTTCAATCCCACGATCGACGGCGGCCAGCAGTCGGCCACGCTCACCACCATCAGCGACAACAGCGGGCCGTTTGTCGCGAGTGGAGTCGATGCGATCCGGTTTACTTTCAACAACCCCGCTCCCGAGAACGGCTACACGGGTTACGCGGAACTGGATGTCTTCGGAGTTGCCACCGTTCCCGAGCCAGGAGTCTTTGCGTCACTCTGTGCCGCTGGCGCCGTCCTCCTGATGTCGCGCCGCCGCCCTCTCCGCTCGTAGGCGCGAAGCTGCGCCGCCCCCAACCCAGGAGCGGCAAACGTGTGCGCGCACACGGCGCGAGACGCGCGATGTATCCGGCGCGACGCCGGATACGGCGGGCGGGACGCGCCGCCCTACCCATGCGGCGCCAGGAACGCGAACGGCCTGGCGTTTTGAAAGTTTTCCGTCTGATCTCCTCCCGAGCCGGGATTGCCATGCAGGGAGAGTTTGCGAACGCCCGAGTCTGGACCGATATCGATCTGGTTGAGCTTCACCCGCACGAGGCTGGAGCTGGCGGTGTCTTCGAAGTAACAGACCTTGTTCTTCTGGCCGGCAACCGAGCGCCAAATGGTGGACGAGATACCGGGTTGGTCGGGCATGGTGATGCCGCGCGGCACACTGATGTGGCACATGACGCTGTGCGGCGCAAGCTGCGGGCTACTGCGCGTAGTGGGCTTTCAGTTTCCCCGCTACGTCCGCCACCGGCACCAGGGTGAACGCCTTCTCCCGCCGGAGCTTCCACTCGACCGCGGCCTGGGCCAGGGTCTTTTTGCCCACGGCCACCCGCACCGGGACGCCCCACAGGTCCGCGTCCTTGAACTTCACACCCGGATGCTCGTCGCGATCGTCGTAGAGAACCTCGAAGCCGGCGGCCTCCAGATCCGCTTTCAGCTTTTCGCACGCCTCCACCACTCCGGCCTCCGCGCCGATGGACACGAGGTGTACATGGAACGGCGCGATTTCCTCCGGCCAGATCGGTGACGGCCTCCTCGTGAGTCATGGCCAGCACCATCGGGTGCCCGCCGCGGTCATTGAAGCGCAGCAGTTCCGCGCCGATGGCGGCGTGACGGCCCGACTCTTCCCACAGCGCGGCGGGCTGGGCGAGGGGAAGCTGCACTTCCTGCCCGGCGATCGCGTTCATTTCCTCGCGGATCACCCGCTCGATTTTCCGCAGGATACGCTTGCCCAAGGGCAGCATGGAGTACAGACCCGAGGCGAGCGGCTTGACATAGCCGCCGCGCAACAGAAAAACGTGGCTGGGGAGTTCGGCGCCCGTGGGGGCTTCGCGGAGAGTCTTGACGACGAATTGAGAGACGCGAATGCGCGGGAATGGTAAAAGGCCAAAGCGCGGAGAAATGGACGTTTGTCCGGGATTGCCGCCGGGAATCGGCTTCAAGGGGCCTGGCAGGCACTTTCAATCATCCAGTCGCTCTCTCCAGTAATCGGGCCGGCGACTGTGATGTTTTACTGCGAGGATGCGCAGGCGGTCGGGGCAGGCCCGGTAGATGAGGGCGAAGGGGAAGCGTGGCAGCAGGTAACGGCGCACGTCGCGCTCCACGATGCGCCAGCGTTCCGGGGTTTCCAGAATGAGGCTCACAGCCGCGTCCACGGTATCGAGAAATTCAGCGCCGAGGCCCGGCACGCGGCGGTTATAGAACTGAGCGGTCTCGATCAGTTCCGTTTCCGCCTCCGGGTGGTAGACGATCCATCACGCGATGGCGCGGCGGGCAGCGGCCATGACCTCCGCGTGGGTTCGCCCGGTTACGGTGCCGGCGGTCAGTTCTGCGTCCCGGCGCAACGCCTCCTCTGCGACACTCCGGTCATCCGGCTCCACCGGCTCTTCCGGCTCTTCCTCCAGGCTGGCCCACAGCGTCTGCGCCAATACCACCCGCTCCGCCAGGGGCAGGGCCAGCGCTTCGTTGCTCAATTGTTGCAGGCTCATGGCATGAGCCTGGCGTTGACCCTGGAGCCCGTCAATCTTGCGGACGATTCCTGTCCTCCACAGGTCGTCTATTCCTTGCCATGAAAACCGCCGTCCCCGTGTCCTCGTGCTGACAAGTGTGGTGGCCTTGCCCAAGTGCCAGGCAGCGGTATGGTCGATGACGCCGGCTCCGCTTTTTTTGCCATGAAATCTGTCGCTCGCCTCTTCACCGTAATAGTCATCCTGGCGCTGGCCGGGGTGGCCGTCTGGGTCAAATATTTCCAACAAGAGGCCCCGCCCGCTGTCCCGATAGCCGCGCGGGCCGAAGAAACGCCGCCCGCTCCCGCCAGACCGGTTTCTGCGCCTGCTCCGGCAACCCGTGGATCTGACACGCGGGAGCGTTTTCCCTCGGCGTCCCGCGATACCAACCAAGGGGCATTGGAGGATGAGGCCCAATACAAGGACGCGTTTGTGGCGCATCCACGGACCAAGATCGCCGAGAAACGTATCAATGACCTGAAGAACGCGACTAAAGCTTTCCTGGAGCATCGCTGGACCTCCGAATACCAATCAACAATACAGAAATGGCAGCAGGCCAAAGCCCGCAGTCAGGACGCCACGCTCACCGAAACCGAGCGCGCCGCCGCCGAGGCAGAAGTGAACGCGCTGACGGCACAGGCCAGTGAAATCGAACAAGAACAGAAGGAATTTCGCGACGGAATGACAGCTTTCCTGCAACGCATGGTGCTGGCAGAACGCTCATCGATTCTGGAGGAAGTCAAGAACCCGCCTCCGCCTGCGGATCCGAAGACCATGACGCCCGCCAGCGAACGCGCCTTGGACCTGGCGGACGGTTACTTCGCTCTTGGCGATTTCCAGCTCGCCTCCACCACTCTCGCCCCCGTGTTGGAAACCCTGCCCGAAGCCGAACGCACTACCGCCCAATGGAAATCCCTGCTCAGCCAGATGATCGCCGGGCAGGACACCGCACCCACGCTCGAACCGCTCTTGTATACCACTACCTCACCGGCGCTGTACGCCCTCGGCGCCTGGGCCATTCAACAAGGCGCGTGGGACGACGCCCAGATCTGGCTCGACCAGGCCGCCACGTCCGGCGACGCATCGGAAAACACCGCCTTCAACCAGCCACTCATCCAGCTCGGCTGGATGGACGCCGAAACCGGCAAGCTGATCCCGCCACCAGAAATCGAAGCCACCCCGGCCACAAGCCTGCCTCCGAACAGATGAGCAGCCCATTCGGCGCCGAACTTGGCGACAGATCGCCGCCAGGGGAACCACGGAGTGCATGGATGGCATGGAGAACCACGCATTTCCCGAATTCCACGAAGGCATTCAGGGAGACGATAAGGGGTCTGTCCCCATGCCAGTGCAACCAGCCACTCATCCAGCTCGGCTGGATGGACGCCGAAACCGGCAAGCTGATCCCGCCACCAGAAATCGAAGCCACCCCGGCCACAAGCCTGCCTCCGAACAGATGAGCAGCCCATTCGGCGCCGAACTTGGCGACAGATCGCCGCCAGGGGAACCACGGAGTGCATGGATGGCATGGAGAACCACGCATTTCCCGAATTCCACGAAGGCATTCAGGGAGACGATAAGGGGTCTGTCCCCATACCAGTGAAGCCTGGGATTGACTTTTTTGTGCACACCGGTGTAAACTGTTGTCATGCCAGCCACCGTTCGCATCTCAACCCGAGGCCGCACGCTTCTCGGTGAACTCGCCAGCCAAACCGGTTCCACGATGACCGAGGTGCTGGACGCCGCTCTGGACCTCTATCGCCGTCATCGTTTTCTCCAGCAGGCCAACGATGCCTATGCCGCCCTCGCTGATGATGCCGAAGCTCTTGCTTCCTATCGGGAGGAACTGGCGGCGCTCGACGCCACTGTTGCGGACGGAATCCCGGACACCTCTCCATGAAACCTGCCAATCCGTGCCGGGGTGACATCTGGCTCGCCGACCTGAATCCCGTGCGAGGCCACGAGCAGGCCGGTCGGCGTCCAGTGCTCATCGTCTCGGTCGATCTTTTCAACCATGGCCCGGCTGCTCTGGTGGTCGTGGTACCTGTCACCTCCACCATTCGTCCGATCCCGTTCCATGTCGTGGTTCAACCACCCGAAGGCGGGCTGTCTGATCCCTCCGCTCTCTTGTGCGAGGCAGTCCGCTCCATCAGCAAAGATCGCCTCGTCAACTACTTGGGCGCGGTCAACGCCACCACCCTGGATCACGTCGAGGATCGCCTCCGCATCCTGCTGGGGCTGTAGTCATTCCTGGTCCTTTCCACCCCCGCTGGCACCATCGGAAAGCCACTGGAGCGTGGAAAACTCCAGGCAAAGGTACTGCCGGCGGTTTACGGCAGGGTGGCGAGCCGGAAGAAGTCGATGCCGTCGACGGTGACGGTGTACCCTGGCGTGGCGCCCTCCACCGTCTGCCAGGAATTGGAGGTGAGATTCGGGCTGCGTTGCAGGATCAGGCCCGGCGCGGCGATCCAATCGAGGCGGACTTGTGACGGAGGCAGTGGTGTGATGGTGAGCGTGTGTTCGGTGGCGGGCGGGGTGGTGCCAGCCGGTTCGAACGCGAACGTGCCGGCGGCATAGCGGTTGGCGGGGCCGGCGTCGATCGTCGTGGGCAGCACGCCGTGGTTGTTGTCCCAGCGGCCGCCTCCCACAAAGACGAGGCTGCCGCCGCTGAAGGTGGTCCACTCCTGGAAACCGGCTCCTGCGTTGCCATTCGGTTCGTCCAGTCCATAGCCATATGCCACGATGCTGCCCTGGAATCCGGCGGGCAGCTCGAGCGGGGCGGGGAGCGTGATAAACCGGCTGCCTTCGATCAACTCACCATCTTCGCGCTCCACAGTTCCGGGATCATCGATGGCGAACTCGATCAGCGGCGTTACGGCCTCGCCGGTTTGGCGGTCGTAAATCGCCACAGTGATGGGCATGTACAATCCGTCCGCCCCGCTGTCGAACGCGCCGAGCCGGGTGACGCGGATTGGATTCACGACGTCGAAATCCAGTCCCAGACTGCCATTGAATTCTTGATTCCCGAAGGCTCCCTCGAATACGGTGTAGGCGACGCCGGCCTCGATGGCCGCCGGCGTGGTGGTGACCAGATTCGAGGATAACCCTTCCTGGCCGCCGTCAGCCACCCCGCGGACGACAAAATTGACGGTTTCGCCATTGGGCAAGCCGGTGACGCGGTGTGTCAGGTTCGGAGTTTCAGCGACGAAGGTATAAACATCCTCGATCTCATCGTAGCGATAAACCCGGTAACTGGCGGCGGGGAGCGGTGTCGTGACCGCGGTCCAGACCAGTGTCGCCGCGCCGTCCTCCAGCCGCGGGTTCAGGGTGATTTCAGGCTTGCCGGGCACCGTCGCCGCGGTGGTTCGAAACTCGAATGTTCCCGCGGCGTAGGCGGCGGCCAGACTGGCATCCACGATTTCCGGGAACTCGCCGGGGATGACGCCGTACCGGCCGGTGCCCGTGAAAAGCAGCGATCCCTCCCCGTTGTCCAGCGTCCAGAGCATGTTCGCCTCCTGGCCCAGGCTGTTGCGCAGCAATTCACCGATGCCATAACCCTCGGCGACCATGCAGCCGAGAAACCCGGCGGGCAGCTCGATCGGCTCGGCCAGCTCCTTGAAACGCATCCCCGCGACGAGCGTGCCGGGATCCTCGGTGGTGAAATCGACCCATGCCAGCGGCTCCAGGGTTTCGCGGTTGTAAAGCCGGGCGCTGATCACACGGGGTTCGTCGTCCTCCGTGCCCGGCAGATTGTCGGGTCCGGGCGATGGAAGGATGCCGTCGGATCCCGAATCATACACACCGAGCCGGGTTACGATGATCGGATTCTGCACGTCGAAATCCAGTCCCAAAGTGCCGCTGAAGTTCTGGTTTCCGATGAGGTAAGCGGGCGTGAAATACGCGATATGATGATTCTCGGCGATCTGGTAGGGAGCGGCCCGAATGACGGGCGATTCGGCACTCGTCACGTCGCCGGCAGCCACCGAGACCAGTTTGTAAAGATACTCGACGCCATTGGTGAGGCCGGTGTCCACATGCTCGGTGGTGGTGACTTCCGCGATCTGGGTGAAAACACCATCGGCGGCGAGCGCGCGCAGGATCCGGTAGGATACCGCGGGAACCGGCTCCGTCACCGGCCCCCAGGCCAGGCTCACCTGTTCCGCGCCGCTGCTCAGATTCGCACTCGGGTATGCCGGCAGCAGCATATCCGCAGCCGAGAATTCGAATGTTCCCGCGGCATATGAATTCACGGGGCCATCCGCAACATTCGGATAACCGAAGGGATCGTTGCCCCAGATCGACTGGCAGCCGGCGAAGCTGAGCAGGCCGCCGCCGGTGTCCATGGTCCAGGGCGTGATCGTGCTGTTGTTGCCGTTGCGCTCTTCCGCGCCGTAATTGCTGGCCACGATAATGCCCTGAAACCCGGCGGGCAGCTCCAGCGGTTCGGCGAGCGGCAGGAACCGGCTGCCACCTGTCAACTCGCCGTCCTCACGCTCCGGAGTGCCGGGATCGTCCGGCCAGAAATCGATGATGGCCAGGGGCTCCTCCGGATTGAGGCGGTCGTAGAGCCGGACCTGAATCTCGCGGTACAGCCCGTCGGACATATCGTCGAAACACCCGAGGCGAGAAACGATGATGGGACTGACGACGTTGAATTCCAGCCCCAGCGCGCCACCGAATGGCTGATTGCCGGGCTGGCCCTCCTGCACGACAAAGGCGATGTGGGCTTGAGCCCGGAATGCGGGAACGATCAGGCTGCCAACGGCGGCTGCGGCGCAGAGGAACAATGGATTTGATGCTTTCATGGCTGTTTTGGCGGATGAGCGGATTGATTCTATGACTTCAGGGAGTGGTGACACGATAGCGCACGCGGAAATAATACCTGCTTTCCGGACCCGCCGGGAGTGAGTACTGCAGGGTTTCCCGCGGCCCATCCGCGGCGGACTCCATCAGGGTGGCTTCGAGCGGCGTCCATTCGCGCAAGTCGGACGACGCCTCGAATGCCACAGTGACTTCAGGGTCGATGACGCGGACGACCGTGGCCACGACTGAACCGGGGAGATGGAAACCGAAGGCCGGCAGGGCGTCCAGTGAGGGCGCGCCGGGATCCGAGCCGGAGGCGTATTCCAGCATGGCGTTCAGGCCATCGCCGTCCGCGTCATCCTCATCGCTGGCAATGCCATGGTGGGTTTTCCAGGCGGCGTAACCGGAGGCGGGCGCGGGATCGCCTTGGCCGGGAGTGGGGGCCGCCGCCTTCCAGTTGGTGATGTCACCGTGATCGGGATTGGATTCCGCGGCGATCAGAGTGAGACTGGACCCGCGTCCGTCCGCCTCGCGAGGCCAGGGCGCCTCGTCCAGGTATGTCACGCTCCGCAGGATCTGGCCGGCGCCGAGGCTGATGGTGAGTGTTTCACCCTGATTGCTCAGGTTGTTGCTGGGGGAATCGGCATACTCCCCGGCGATCGGCAGGTCCTGGCCGTATCGGGCTTCAAACGCCGCGCGCCTGCGGACGACGAGAATGCGCGCGCCCGGCGCCAGCGTGGTTCCGTCCGGAAATGTCCATAAGATGCCCGCGGTAAATTGCACGCCGGTCAGGTCGAGAGTCGTGGCGCCGATATTCATAAGCTCGATGAATTCGGTGTCTTCGCCCTCGGAATCGGGCGGATGATACATGATTTCGCTGATGACGAGGTCGGTGGCGAGCCGGCCGGCATCCGCCGCGCCGGCGGTGAACTCCACTGGCGCGCTCCAGTGGCTCCAGTGTCCTGTGGCGTCGCGGTGGCGGACACGGGCGCGGTACGTGCGTCCGGCTGCCAGGCCGGTGGCCGGCGGCCTGACCTCGGGAGTGAATGTGGCGAGTTCGCCCGACTCCCAGACCGGAGTAATCTCATAGCGCCACGGTTCCCCGGCGGCAAATCCCGGGACCGATGGATCGTGGATCTCGCCGATCCTCCATTCCATGGCGGCGAATGCCGATCCGTCCGGCGAATCATACGGGCTGGAAGCGAACGCGAGGCTGCTGGCGGGATATCCTGCCGCACCGGTGTATGTGATGACCGGGGTTTCCGGCAGTGTGACCGGTGCGCCGCCCGCCGCCAGCGTGTAGGGATGAACGACTCCCTGGGCCATTTTGGCGAGCCGGGCGCCGCCATGATTGTCCGCGACGAGGAAATCCTTGACCCATTTTACCGAGCCGGCGAAATCCGGGCTGGAAAGCACCCGCTGAAACGGCTGCGACGGCCCGTTCCCCATGTTGCCGATCGGGTAAGGTGTCCGGTAATAATTGCCGTGCGGGCCTGCGCCACGCGGTGGCGTCGGATTCCCCGGCCGGTAATCCCAGCGGCGGCGGTCCGCTTCGACAAAGCCGGGAGCGATGGCTCCGCCGGGAGGAATGATCCTCGGCGGCTCATCGGTGATCAGCGAGACGAATTCATCCACCACTTTCCATGCCTGGTCGCCATTCAGCAGCAAATCCTGCAGCTCGCGGGCGCGGTTCTGGAATTCTATCCTCAGTTCCGGGTGGAGAAGCAGGCGGCTGATTTGCTCGTATTGATTGAGGTTATTGGCGTTCTGCGTCGCCTGCGGCCCCCAGCGGTCAAGCTGCTCGTACACGAGATCGACGTCCCAGGCGTAAATCTCCCAGCGGCGGTCATCGGGGCCCGGATTGCGGAAATAGACGACATTCTCCTGCTCGCGGCGATCCGTCTGGTTGACCGCCTCGGTGACGACGCGCCAGTTGTAATACCGTGGCAGGTGCACGTTCGTCCGGAACCACGTCACCGGCTGGATATTGTTGACCGAGGGAGGCGTGGTGGACGTGCCGCCGCCGCGCCGATAACCCGCGCTGCCGCTGACGAAGGCGTTGAGGTCGCTCAGTGTTCCCGGCTGGCCTTTTCCCTGGCCGAGCAGGCTATTGCCGGCGCCAGTCACTTGCAGGCGGAAGATATTTCCATCCGGCAGGCCGTGAGACTCCTTGAAATGGTTGTCATGGTTTTCGAACGCGAGATAGAGGCCCCACAGGTCGCCGTTGAACTGATTGGACGGATTTTCATCGGCGGCGTCGATGACACGCCATTGAAGATAGCTTGTGTTCGGGGAAGGGGAGCCGGCGAGATGACTCAGGCGAAAAACCACCGCCTCGTCCAGCCCCGCCAGCCCGCGATTCCACGGCGCCCAGGGCGCCGGCACGGAGGAAATATTGAGCGTGCGGACGGTGGTCGTGAGCCGCCCGTAGTCATCCGGCATTTCCAGCAGGCGGCCGCGGTTGAAGCGAAACTTCCATTTGTTCTTGCCGGTGTTGAATGTCGAGTTCTGGCCTTTGACGCGATAGCGGACATGGTCGTAGACTTCGCCGTCGATGATCAGGGTGCCCTCGAAGCGGTAGGTGCCGTCGTTGTAAGATGGGTTGTACTGGCAGTTTTGCACATCCACGGCCCGGCTCAGCAGATGCCAGGGGCGCACCTTGCGCATGGTTTCCGTGGAAAATGTCTCCGCGGGAGTGACGCCCGGTCGCACCGCCGCGGTCCAGGGCGGCACGCCGTCGTAACAGAAGTACGCGAAGTTTTTTGATGGATCATCGGCGGCGGGAGTGCGCCCATCGCCCCCGCGGTGGCTGGTGGCGCGGACGCGATAGCGGATCAGGTGGCGGTGCTGCTGCAAGGCGGCAGGCAGCACGGCCGTGAAGACATCGTCGTCGGCCGCCGCGTCGGCTTCGCCGCCATCATCGCGCATCGGGAGATCCGTCCACTGGTTGTTCCAGGCGGGATCGGAGCCGCGCAGGTACGCTCCCGGAGCCACTGCCTGGTATTCCAGTGTGACGGCGGCCACGCCGGCCGGGTCGGTGACTTTGGCGGTCACGTACACCGGGGAGCCGGAAGGAATGGCGGCGGTGGGAGTGGAGGAAGACGCGGCGGACCGATGCGCCACCTGGCGGATGGCCGGCGGCGGCGGATCCGCGGCCACGAGTGCGTTTGGCGCACCGGGCGTCGGTTTGGCTGCGCGCCACGAGCCGCCCAGTGTCCGGTCCAGCGAATAATCGATCGCTTGCAGCGAGTGACCGGTCGGACTGCCCGTGGCCTCATCGCCGACCACCGGCCATGGCGCGCCCAGGCCGTAGTCGACGACATCGACCGTTGCGCCGCCGGCGTCCGCGAGTTCGAGTTCCTCGCCTTCGTTGGCCAGTCCGCCGGTCCACGGACCCAGGGCGCCTGTCACGCCGAGGTGCTGTTGAAGGTGGGCGGGATTTTCTCCCACCACGAGATACGCGCCCGGCGCGATCCTGGTATCCGCGGGAAAGGTATAACCGAGCCCCCTGGTGAACCGCCAGCCGCTCAAGTCCACCTCGACCGGCAGCGGGTTATGGAGTTCGACGAATTCCACGAATTTCGATTTGGAATCCACGGGGTCGGTATGCAGCTCGGTGATGATCACGTGCCATGCCGGCACGCTGCCGCCGTTCGGCGCTCCGGGCGTGGGAGCGAGGAAGAACCCGAAGCCGCCGTCTGCCGTGAGTCCCCACGAGACATCCGCGGTTTGCGGGGGAAAGGCCGGGGCGAAAGCGCTGAGCACGGTCACCCCGTCGGCCGCCACCAGGGCCAGATACTCTCCCTCGGCCGCGAGACTGAAATTCGTATGCAGTTCGGCTCCCGCGACGGCGCGGTTCTTCGATGAGGCGAACACCACCAGCCGGCCGCCGGGCGGCACGCTGGCGCCGGACGGAAACGCCCATTTGTTCTTGAGCGCGCGGTCGTCGGTCAAAAACATGCCGCCGAGGTCCGCGCTCGCCGATCCCGGATTGTGCAACTCGATCCAATCGCTCCAGGCCCCGTCCTCATCGGCCAAGGTCCTCGTGTTCGAGGCCATCACCTCGGTGAGCTGTACCCCCTGCGCCGAAGCGGCTGGAACAAGAATCCAGCCAGCCAGAAAGATCAGCCACAGTGGCGAACGAAACACGGAGAAATGATCCAGCATTGGGGCGGAGGACCAGTAATCATCCGCCGGTGCTCGGGGCGGTCAAATGGTGCGGGTGAGTGAGTTTCTGGTCACCTCGTCCATGCCCGGCGCGTCGTGAAACGAAAGGCAGGCGGAGTGGTTCATCGTTTGCGCCTGATCCACAGGCCGGCGAGTCCGGCCAGAGCCAGCCACGCCATGCCGGGCTCCGGGATGACCGTGTATGTGCCCTGGATGTCATCGTATAGCACCTGGTTGCCGCCTGTGTTTTCCAGCACGAGGAAGAGAGGAGCCCCCAGGTTGGCTCCCAGCGTGGCTGCATCGGGAAGGGTGAAATTTGCGTTCCATTCGGTCCAATCCGGCGTCTCCGGGGGAGTGAGCGTCACCGGCGGGACGATGTTGTCGTTCGGCGCCACGCGAATCGAAACATGCAGATTCACGGGAGTGGCGGAAAGGCGGTTGGAGAACCAGCCGCCAATGTTGATTTCAGCTCCCGGCTCCGCGGTCGCCTGAACAGCCCCGTCCAGCATGAGCCATTGGGTGACCCAGCCGTTGCCACCGTTGGAATACCCCACCAGATTGCCGGTGTGAGCCGACACCGAGGGAGAACCGACCGGATTGAAAACCCCGGCGCCAGGCCCGGGCGTAAACGGCCCATCCCATCCAGGAACAGCAATGCCTCCCCCGACCGCGCCCGACGCAGGGCCGGAAGTCCAGTCCCCAGGGTCAGAACCAACCGGGGTCTCCGGGTTCGCCACACCAGGCATGACGTCCCCGTCCAGTTCAAAGCCGGGATTCGCGATCTGCAGGACGGC
>CAZYHO010000097.1:0-5181 GCA_964647495.1 uncultured Akkermansia sp.
CGCGCAACGGACAAATTCCCGCTTTCGGTTCAAAACCCCGATCGTCGGCAAGCCCGAAGCGGCTGTTGAGCGGACGTGTTGGTTTGGAAATCCGGCTCCAGCCGCGGCCGGCAGCGTCACGCGGAATCCCCTTTCGCTCCGTGTTTTCAGCCCGGGTGAGCCTTGGGAGATTCACACGCTCTCCCGGTGCGCCATTCCGCTGACCTGACCGTGGATAGCCCTCGCGGGCACTGGCGGCCATGTTCGCGCCGGGTATCCGCGCGCGTCCGCGCCAACCATGGTCAAAAAGCCGGTCACCGTTCCGCCGACGAACCTGGCAACGGATCGCAGTCGGGGGGAGGAACCGCGGATTGGCGCGGAAGGGAGGGAATGGCGGGCGAAGGCGCAATGGGTGTGAACAATGGCTTGCCTCGCCTTGAAATGTCTCAAGTTTCTGATCCCTCCCAGGGGAAAGTTGAATCTATGCGAAGAAACGCCATTGCCATAATCGGGATCGGTTGCCGATTTCCGGGAGGAGCGAACGACGCCGAGTCGTTCTGGAAACTGCTTGTGGATGGGAGGGATGTGGTATCGGAGGTGCCGTCCGACCGCTGGAATGTGGAGCGCTTTTATGACCCGGAGCCCGGCCTGGCGGGCAAGAGCGTCGCCAGGCGCGGCGGGTTCATCGAGGGGGTGGACCAGTTCGACCCGCAGTTTTTCGGGATTTCGCCGCGCGAGGCGCCGTACATCGACCCGCAGCAGCGGCTGCTGCTGGAGACGGCGTGGGAGGCGATCGAGGACGCGGGTGTGGTGCTCGATTTCGAGCGCGGCACGGACATCGGCGTGTTCGTCGGCCTCTCGCACAACGACTACCAGAACATCCAGGGTGGCGCGACCGACCGCGCCTCGATCAGCCCGCATTCGCCCACCGGAAGCGCGCACAGCATCGGCGCGAACCGCATTTCGTACTGCCTGAACCTGCGCGGGCCGAGCCTCTCGATGGACACGGCGTGCTCGTCCGCGCTGACGGCGGTCCACCTGGCGTGCGAGCAGCTTCACGCCGGGCGCTGCCGGATGGCGATGGCGGGCGGTGTCACGGTGATGATCACGCCGGACGGGTTCATCGGGTTTTCGCAGGCCGGCATGCTCTCGCCCGACGGCCACTGCAAGGCGTTCGACGCCGGCGCCAACGGTTTTGTCCGCGGCGAGGGGGCGGGCATGGTCCTGCTCAAGCCGCTGGCGGACGCGCTGGCGGACGGCGACCCGATCCACGCCGTGATCGTCGGATCCGCGCTGAATCAGGACGGCCACACCAACGGTATTTCGCTGCCCAGCCCGGAAGCGCAGGCGCAGTTGGTGCGGGATGCCTGCGCGGATGCGGGCATCGATCCGCGGGAGATCGGCTTCGTCGAGGCCCACGGCACCGGCACGGCGGTGGGTGATCCGATTGAAGCGACCGCGCTTTCGGAGGCGCTCTGCGGCGGCCGCGAGGCGGACTGTCCGCTGCCGATCGGGTCGGTGAAGACAAATGTCGGCCACCTGGAGACCGCGGCGGGCATCGTCGGCCTCGTCAAAGGGCTGCTCGTCCTCAAACACGGCCGCATCCCGGCCAGCCTGCACTTTCGCACCCCGAACGAGCACATCGACCTGGCCGCGCTCAAACTGCGCATCCCGACGCGCCTCGAGCCATTCCCGGAAACGGACGGCGGCCGCTTCGTCGGCGTGAACTCATTCGGCTTCGGCGGCGCCAATGCGCACGTCATCCTCGCGGAAGCGCCCGCGCCCACGCCCACTCCCCCCGCGTTGATCGATCCGGAACGCTCGTGGCCGGTCGTGCTCTCCGCGCGCTCCGAAAGCGCGCTTCAGGCGGCGGCGGGCCGGCTGGCGAACTGGGTCGAGGCACACGAACAGGGCAATGGCCATTCCCCGCTGCTGCCGGATCTGACGTACACGCTCGGCGCGCGCCGCAATCACCATGCGTATCGGCTGGCGCTGACGGAGCGGACGACGGCCGGGCTCACGGAGAGACTGCGCGCTTTTGCCGCCGGCGAAAGCGACTCGCGCCTCCGCACGTCCTTCACTCCGCGGCCCGAGCAGGCGCCGCGCGTGGGATTCATCATGAGCGGGCAGGGGCCGCAGTGGTGGGGGATGGGGCGCGAGCTGATGCGCCGCGAGCCTGTGTTCCGCCGCGCCATGGAAACCTGCGCCCGCGCCATGGAACCGTGGGCGCGGTTTTCCCTGCTCGAGGAACTCGCGCGCGACGAGGCCGAATCGCGATTGATGCAAACCGAGGTCGCCCAGCCAGCGATTTTCGCCATGCAGGTCGCGCTGGCCGAATTGTGGAAGTCGTGCGGCGTGACGCCATCGGCGATCGCCGGCCACAGCGTCGGTGAAATCGCCGCCGCCTGCGTGGCCGGCATCCTGAGTGTGGAGGAGGCGGCCCGCGTCATCGTCCTGCGCGCCCGGTTCATGCACGAATGCGCGCGCGGAGAAGGCACCATGCTGGCCGTCGCGCTCGCGGAAGACGAAGCCGCCGCGGTGCTGGCGCGCCATGACGCCGCGATCGGCATCGCCGCCTTCAACGGGCCGAAATCACTCACGCTCTCCGGGCCTCGCGCCGCGCTGGAGGCCGTCCATGCCGAGCTGGAAGCCAAGGGCGTGTTCGCGCGGTTCGTGCGCGTCGACCACCCGTTTCACCACGCCTTGATGCAGCCGGCCGCCGACGCGCTGCGGCGTGAACTCGCCGGTCTGGCGCCGCGCCGCGAAACGATCCCGTTTTTCAGCACCGTGAGCGGCGAGCGATGCGACGGCGCCTCGTGCACGGCGGACCATTGGGGATGCGGCATCCGGCAGCCGGTCCGGTTCGTCACGGCCGTCAACGCGATGGCCGATCACGGCGTCGATGTCTGGCTCGAAGTGAGCGCGCATCCCGCGCTCTCGACGTCGATCCAGGAATGCCTCGGCGCCCTCGGCCGCAAAGCGCCCGTGACCGCATCGACCCGCCGCGACCGCGAGCACGATGGATTTCTGGAGGCCGCCCTCGAGCTTCACCTCGCGGGCGTGGCGCTCGACTTCGGCGCGATGACGCCATCGCGCTCGCTGCTCACGCTGCCGGCCTATCCGTGGGACAAAAGCCGCTGGTGGCACGAGTCCGCCGAACTGAGGGACGGCCGCCTTTCCCCCGGCGGCAAGGGACTGCTCGACGCGCGACTGCCACGCGCCGTGCCGGTCTGGCTCACGCGCCTCGACGGCCGCCACATGGCCTACCTCAAGGACCACAAGGTCGACAGTCACGTCATTTTTCCGGCGGCGGCGTTTGTCGAGATGGCGCTCGAAGCCGGAGTGCAGTTGTTCGAGGGCCGGCCGTTCGCCATCGAGGACTTCGAAATCCGGAAGCCGCTCATCCTGCCCGAGCAGGCCTCCAGCCTGGCGATCGAGCTGACGTACGAGCCGGCCGAGCGCAGTTTCAGCATCCAAAGCCGCTTCGAGCAGGCCGCCAGTTGGTCGGTCCACGTCGTCGGCACGCTGCGCGCCGAGCGCGTGGAGTCCGCATTCGCAGACTCGGTGTGGAGCGAGCCCGGGCCGAACCTCGAGCCCGAGGGGCTCGGCGCGTTTTACGGCCACATGAGCGATCTCGGGCTGAAGTACGGCGATGAATTCAAGGCCGTCCGCGAACTGCGCGCGGGTGGCGGCGAGGCGGCCGGGCGCGTGGCGCTCACGGCGGCGAGCGCGGCGCGCGTGGCCGAGTACGCGCTGCATCCTGTGCTGCTGGACAGCGCGCTGCACGTCTTCTCCGCCGGCGCCCGCACCGTCGAGGGCCGCCGCGCGAAAATGAAGCTCCCGGTGCGCTTCGCGAAAATCCTCTTCCTGCATCCGCCCGGAGCCGCCGCCCGCGTCCGCGCCAAAGTGCTCCACTTCAATGACGAACTCATCGAGGGCCGCATCGAGATCTACGACGAAACCGGGCGGCCATGCGTGCTCGCCGACGGATTTCGCGCGGTCAGCCTGGCCGCCGCCCGCCGCCCCGGATCCTCCGGGGGCGGGCGCGACCTGGTGTATCACGTCGATTGGGAAACGACCGAAGGATCACCGGTGCGCCTCGCGACGGGCGCCACACCGCTGGACCGCCTGCGCGGCGCGGCGGAAAACGCGCTCGAGAGCGTGCTCGGCCTGCGCGGCCAGAGCCGCCTGGAGGCCGTGATGGCGGCCCAGGAAGATCTGGCGGCGGCGCAACTGGCGCACGGGCTTCAGGAAATGGGCGCCGGCGCCCCGGCTGTCTTCAGCGCGGATTCGCTCGGCATCGCCGCGCCGATGCGCACGGTCTTCAACCGCTTGATGGCGCGGCTCTGCCGGCGCGGGCTGCTCAAGGCCCAGGGAGACGGCTATCTGCCGACGCCCGCATTCACGACCGAGGCGGCGGCGGCGGCTCCGCGGCTCCGCGCGTTCATCGAGGCGCACCCGGGGCATTTGCCCGAAGGATTGTTGTGCGCCGCGACGTGCGCCGAACTCGGCGCCGTCCTGACCGGCGAAAAAGATGCCGTGCAGATCCTCTTCAGCGGACCCGGCGCCGAGATGCTCGAGCACTTCTACGGAGACGGTCTCTTCGCCAGCCATTGGATGGCCGGCATTTCCGCCGCCGTGCAGGAGGCCACGCGCACGCTGCCCGAAGGCCGCGCCTTGCGCATCCTGGAAATCGGCGCCGGCACCGCGGGGCTCGCCGCCCAGTTGCTGCCGCTGCTCCAGCGCGGCCAGTACCACTACACGTTCACCGACGTCTCGGCCGGCTTCTTTCCGGCGGCGGCGCAGAAGCTCTCGTCGTTCCCGGACGTGGAATACAAGGTCTTCGATCTCGAGAAACCGGGGATCGATCAAGGATTCGAGCCGGAAACGTTCGATCTCGTCGTCGGCACCAACGTCCTTCACGCCGTGGCCGATATCCGCACCTCGCTGCGGTCGCTGCACGCTCTGCTCACGCCGGGCGGTACGCTCATGTTCATGGACCTCGCGACGCCGCAGCTCTGGACCGAATCGGTCTTCGGCCTGACAAGCGGCTGGTGGCACCTCACCGACCGCGACCTCCGCCCGGAACAACCGCTGCTCCAGCGCCCGCAGTGGGAAGCCGCGCTCAAAGAAGTCGGGTTCGCCGAAACCACCTCCCTGCCCGGCCTGCAAGGCCCGGACGGCGAAGGCCAGATCGCCGTG
>CAZYHO010000097.1:5281-12226 GCA_964647495.1 uncultured Akkermansia sp.
CCTGGCCGGCCGCATCCGCGCCACCGGAGCACGCTGCCGCATCGTCCATCGCGGTGACGGATTTTCCCTCGAAGGCGACACCGGCGCCGTGCGGGCCGCCGACGAGTTTGACTGGCACCGGCTCTGGGCCGCGCTGGCGGCCGACACGCCGCCGCAGCGCGTCGTTTACCTGTGGCCGATGGACGAAACGCCCGCAGGCGCGGACGGCGCGGACGACGCGGACGGCGATGCCGCAATCATGGGCACCGACGCTTTGCTGCATCTCGTGCACGCCATCGAAAAGGCCATGTCTGTCGCCAGGATGCGCTTCGACCTCGTCACGCGCGGCGCTCAACCCGCGGGCCGCTCGATGGGTCCGATCGCGGTGGCGCAAACACCGGTCATCGGAATGTTCCGCGTGGTCAGCGGCGAGAATCCGCATTTTACATGCCGCGCGATCGACCTGCCTCCCGAGGCGGGCGACCACGACGCCGAAGCGCTCTGGCGCGAACTTCAGCTCGCCAGTCCGGAGCGCGAAGTGGCCTTGCGCGGCGAAGCGCGGTTCGCGCAGCGCCTCACGCGCGGCCTGCCGGCCCACGACCGGCCGATCGATCCATCGATCCCCATGCGGCTCGAATCCCGGGAGCGCGGGTTGCTCGACAGCCTGCGCTTCACGCCGTTCGAACTGCCCAGGTGCGGGCCGGGCGAGGTATTGATCAAGGTGCGTGCCGCGGGGATGAATTTCCGCGACGTTCTGAAAGCGCTCGCCCTTTACCCCGCCGAAACGGAGGACGCCCGCATCTTCGGTGATGAAGTGGCCGGCGAAGTCGTCGCCGTCGGATCCGGCGTGACTCACGTGGCGCCGGGTGACGCGGTGTTCGGCCTGGCTGTGTTTGGCCTGGCCACCCACACGCTGGCGCGCGCCGCGGATGTGCGCCCGATCCCCGCGGGCCTCAGCCACGAGGAGGCGGCCACACTGCCGGTCGTCTTCATGACCGCCTGGCATGCGCTGAACAACGTCGCCCGCATGAAAGCGGGCGAAGTCATCCTCGTGCACGCCGGCGCCGGCGGCGTCGGCATGGCGGCCATCCAGATCGCCCACCACCTCGGCGCCGAAGTCATCGCGTCCGCGGGCAGCCACGCCAAGCGCACGCTCCTCCAGACACTCGGCGTGCGCCACGTGATCGATTCGCGGCGCGGTGACTTCACCGAGACCGTGATGAGCCTGACCGGCGGCCGCGGCGTCGACGTCGTCATCAACGCCCTCGCGGCCGAGGCGATCCCGATGGGCCTGGCCTGCCTGGCGCCATTCGGCCGTTTCATCGAGATCGGGAAACGCGACATCTACCAGAACTCCCGGCTCCCGCTGTGGTCGCTGCGCCGGAACGCCTCGTTCCACGTGGTCGCGATGGATGCCGTCTTCGCGGGCGACGCCGAACAGACGCGCACATTGATGGCCGAACTCGCCGGCCTCGTCACGGCCGGCGCCTTGCGCCCGCTCCCCTACCGCTCGTTCCCGGCCAGCCGCATCGACGCCGCATTCCGGCTGATGGCGGGCGGCAAGCACACCGGCAAAGTGATCGTCGCCTTCGCCGAGCCGTTCGTCACGCATCGCGGCGCGCCGCCACTGCCTCCATTCGCCGCGCGCCCGGACGCCGCCTACCTCATCACCGGCGGGCTCGGCGGATTCGGACGCGTCCTCGCCGACTGGCTCGTGGAATGCGGCGCGCGCCACCTCGTCCTCACAAGCCGCAGCGGCGCCAGCACCCCGGAGGCGGCCGCTTTCCTGGATCGCCTCGCCGCCGCCGGCATCCAGACGGCCGTCATCAAGGCCGATGTCGGCGTGGCGGCGGACGTGGCGCGCCTCTTCACCGAAATTGCCGCGCTCCCCGTGCCGCTCAAAGGTGTTTTCCACCTGGCCATGGTCATCGACGACGCCCCGCTCGCCTCGCTGACGCGCGAGCGGTTCCGCAGCGTGATGGCGCCGAAAGCGCTGGGCGCCTGGCTGTTGCACGAGCACACCGCCGGGCTCGACCTCGATGCGTTTGTCCTCTTTTCCTCCGTGTCCAGCGTGTTCGGAAATCCGGCGCAGGGGAACTACGCGGCCGCCAACGCCTTCCTCGATTCCCTCGCCCACCACCGCCGCGCGCTCGGCCTGCCCGCCCTCGCCATCAACTGGGGTGTGCTCGGCGGCGAAGGGTACGTCGCCCGCAACGAACGCGTCGCCGAATTCCTCGCGCGCCAGGGCACCGCCGCCCTCACCCCGCGCGAAGTCACCACGCTCATGGAAAGTTTCCTCGTCTCCCACATCACCCAGGCCGCCGCCATCCGCGTCGATTGGGCGAAGTGGGGCCAGTCGTTCCGCGGCATGCTGGACAATCCGCTCGTCGAACGCATCTTCGCGTCGGGTATCGAGATCCAGGAAACCTCGGGCGGCAACGCCGATTGGCGCGCGCGGATTCAAGCCGCCTCGCCGGATGATCGCCATGACGTGATCGTCCATGCCGTGCGCGATGTGGTCGGCTCGGTCCTCCGCGTCAAACCGGACAGCCTGCGCGCCGACCAGCCGCTCACCGACCTCGGGCTCGATTCGTTGATGGGCGTGGAAATCGAAAACCTCATCGAAAGCTCGATCGGTGTCGCCCTGCCGCCGACAAGCCTGATGCGCGCGCGCACCATCGGCCAGATCGCCGGCCTCATCGGAGAACACATGGGCGGAGCCGCAGGCCAGCCGCAGCCGCCCGCGCCCGCCGCTCCCGCGGCCGAATCGCTCGCGGTGAACGAACTCGACCTCGAGGCGCTCACGGACGACGACATCGACGCCCTGCTGAGCGGAGCGCCCGCGGAACCCGCCAATGATGAACCCGCGCGCCCGGGACTGGGCGTCCGCCCGTGAACACCACTATGGCGCCGGACCACCGCTCACGGCTCAAGGAATGGCTGGCCAGCGGGCAGGCACGGCTGTTTCCCCCGAGCTTCCCCCAGCGCGAACTCTGGGAAACCTCCCCCGTGCAGCCGGTCGACTGCGCCAACCACATCTGCGCCTTCCTCGAGGTGCGCGGCGAACTCACCCCCGAGGAAGGCGCCTCGGCGGTGCAGCGCGTCGTCGACCGCCACGAGGTGATGCGGCTTTCTTTCCTGCCCGGCAAAGAGGGGCCGGTTCAGTTGGTGCGCTCGTCCTCGCCGGCGGTGTTCGCTTTCAGCGATCCCGGCCCGGCCGCGCGGCACTCCGAGGCGATGGAGGAACGATTGCTCGAGCTTCACCGCCAGCCGTTCGACCTCGTGCAGGGCCCGCTCTACCGCATCGAAATGATGCGCCGCGGCCCGGCCGACCACGTCCTGGCCATGGCCATCCATCACTCCATCGCCGACGGCTGGTCGCTCGGCGTCTTCGTGCAGGACCTCGCCGCCGCCTACCTCATGGGGTTGAGCGAGCGGCGCAGCGGCGCGGCGCGGGCCGCGGGTCCGCTCCGCCCGCTCCCGCCCGTGCCCCAGTCCCACAGCGAATGGGCCGCCGCCGAACGCGCCTTCTGGCAGCCGGCCGAGCTGGACCGCTGCGGCGAGTACTGGCGGGCGCGGCTCGGGGGATCGAGCCCGCTCTGGGCCGGACGCGATGGCACGGCACAAGGCGACGGACCGCTGGAACGCCGGGTGTGCACCCTGCCATCGGAGCTGGCGCGCGCCGCCAGGGAACTGGCCGTCCGCCACGGCGCCACCCTTTTCAGCACGCTGCTGGCGGGATTCCAGATCAGCTTGTGGAAATGGGCCGGACGCGACGACCTCGTCGTCGGCAGTCCGGTCGCCAACCGCCACAAGGAATCCGTGCGCCAGACGATGGGGTACTTCGCAGGCATCGTGCCGCTGCGCGGCCAGGTCGAGGCGGACCGCCCGTTCTCCAGCCATCTCAAGGCGACCCACTCGCAGGCGGTCGACGGATTCGCCCACGCCATGCCGTTCGCCGAGCTGGCCCGCTCGCTGGGCGCGCGCGGCGGACCGGGGCGGCATCCGGTTTTCGACGTCCGCTTCGCCCTGCAAAACCACCCGGTGCCCGATATCGAGCTGCCCCGCCTCTCCACCCGCCTGCAGATGCGCTCGACGGGCACGGCGCGATTCGACCTCGGCTGCGAGATCACCGAAATGGGCGAGGAGTTGGAAGTTGTGTGGCTGTACCGCCGGTCTATGTTCTCCGCTTCCGATCTGTCGGAATTGGACAGCCTTTTCCGGACGGTGCTGGCACGGGCCGGCCGGCATCCCGATGTCCGGGCCGACGCCGTTTTTTCCTGAACACCGCCATGAGTCCGTCTATCTCACCCGATGACTTCAACGATCTGAGCCGTCCGGACGTCACCGCCACGGCGGCCACCGGTCCCGCCTCGATGCCTCTCCACGACCACGACGAATCGGCCCACACCCACTGGGTCAGCCGCGTGGCGTTCCCGATCGTCATGGCGGGCATGGTCACTTCCCTCGGGCTGCTGGGAGTGTTCGTGTATCATGGCTGGTACTGGCTCGCGGTGCCGGTGATGCTGCTCGTGAGCCACTTCATGCACGGCGCGCTCATCGGGTTTCACGAGGCGTCGCACGGCATGTTGCGAAAGAGCAAGCTCCTCAACGAGATCGATGGTGTGCTGGCCGGCGTGCTCAGTTTCATGAGTTTCACCCTGTACCGCGCCGCGCATCAGACGCACCACATGCACCTGGCCACCGAACGCGACGAGGAATTGTGGCCGTTCGTCAAGGTGGACACGCCGCGCTGGAGCCGGCGGCTGGCGGCGTTCATCGAACTCAACGCCGGTCTTTTTTTCACGCCGTTTCTTTTCTGGCGCATCTTTTTCCGCAAAGGATCCATCATCCGCAGCCGCAAGGTCCGCCGGCGCATCTGGGGCGAATACATCCTCATGCTCGTCTTCTGGTCGGCCGCCCTGACCGCCGTCGCCCACTGGAGCCTCTGGAATTATTTCCTCTGGATGTTTTTCCTGCCGTCCCTCATCGCCGGCAACCTGCAGAGCTGGAGGAAATACATCGAACACGTCGGCCTGAGCGGCCACACCGCGCGCAGCGCGACCCGCAGCATCGTCTCGAATTCGTGGTCCGGCCGCCTGCTCTCACTCACCCTGCTCCACGAACCATTCCACGGCATCCACCACCTGCGCGCCGGACTGCACCATTACGAGCTGCCACAGCACGTGGACTCGCTGGCGCCGGTCGCCGCCGGGGAATTGCCGCCATTTCCCAACTACCGCAGCGCCATACGCCACCTGCTGCGCACGCTGTCCGATCCGCGCGTCGGCAGCCACTGGCCGGACGATGCGCCGCCGGCTCCCGCCGGCCCCCCATCAGCCCCACAGCCCCGCGCCGCCTGATCCATGACGGCGACCGCCCCAGATTCCGCCGCCCCCGCGGTCTACGAAGCCCGCGGCTTGGTCAAGGAGTTCGACGGCGGCCAGGTCGCCGCGCTGCGAGGCGTGGACCTGACAGTGCTCCAGGGCGAATTCGTCGCGGTCACCGGCCCCAGCGGCTGCGGCAAGAGCACGTTGCTGCAAATGCTGGGGGCGCTCGACCGGCCGACCGGCGGCACCCTGATGTATCGGGGCAATTCGCTCCCGGACATCCGCGATCCGGCGGCCTACCGCGCCCGGGAAATCGGTTTCATCTTCCAGGCATTCCACCTTCTCCCGACGTTCACGGTGCTCGAAAACGTCCAGATCCCGATGTTCGAGGGCGGCCTCGCGCGCGCGCAACGGCGCCAGCGCGCCATCGAACTCCTCGAATCCGTCGGCCTCGGGCACCGGCTCGCCCACCTCCCGTCACAGTTGTCGGGCGGCGAACGCCAGCGCGTCGCCATCGCCCGCAGCCTGGCCAACCAGCCAGGCGTGCTCCTGGCCGACGAGCCGACCGGAAACCTGGACAGCGCGAACGCCGCGCAAGTGATGGATTTGATCCTGCGGCTGTACGGCGACCTCGGCATGACCCTGCTCCTCGTCACCCACGATCCGGGCATCGCCGGCCTCGCCGGACGCGCCATCCGAATGAAAGACGGCCGCGTCGTCCCCGAATCACCCGCCGCCGCGGACACCCCATGAGCTTCCTCACCATCGTCCTCCGCAGCCTGCTGCGCCGCCCGGTGCGCACGGGGCTCACGCTCGTCGGAATTTCCATCGGCATCGCCGCCGTGGTCGCCCTGGTCGGCATGGCCTGGGGATACGAAAAAAGCATCGTCAAGCAACTGAACGTCATCGGGATAGACATCGTCGTCAGCAACATGGACGGCGGCCTCATGCCGAAAGTGTTCGACGCCGATATCCAGCACCGTATCACCGAGCTGCCCGGCGTCGCCGAGACCACCACCGTGCTCATGCAAATGCTGAGCATCGAGGATGCGCCCCTGATGATGGTGTCCGGGCGCGAGTGGGGCGGGTTCACGTGGGACAACCTCAAGGTGATCGATGGCCGCCTGCCGAACGACGGCGCCGAGCGCGTCGTGGTCCTGGGCCGGCTGGCCGCGGATGTCCTCTCGAAATCGGTGGGCGACACCGTGCAGATCGAAGTCGAGGAACTGCCGGTCGCAGGCATCGTCGACGGCCAGGCGGTCGTCGAGAACGGGGCGATCATTCTGTCGCTCGAGGTGTTTCAGGATCTCACCTACAACCAGGGCAAGGTGAATTTCGTCGATGTCCGCGTGAATCCTGGAACCACCGAGGAGCAGGTGACGGCGCTCTGCGGGCGCATCAAGGAGGTGTTTCCCGAAGGCCGGGCGATGGTGGCCGGCGAGGTGGTCGGCGGCAGCCAGGGGTACCGCGTCGTGCGCGCCATGAGCTGGAGCACGTCACTGCTCGCCATCATCGTCGGGGTGCTCGGCGTCATGAATACCATGCTCATGACCGTCTTCGAGCGCACTCACGAAATCGGCATCCTCCTCGCCCTCGGCTGGAAACGCCGCCGCATCATGTGGATGATCATCCTCGA
>CAZYHO010000098.1:0-12206 GCA_964647495.1 uncultured Akkermansia sp.
ATGGGCCGGATGCTTAAGTTAACGCCTATGGGGCATCGCCCCAGGATTTGGATCCCCCGATCCATGAGGGCTGAAAGCCCGGTCCTTCCTCGACCACGTCCCTTCCACTTCGATCTTCCTCCTCTCATCGATGACCGAATGATGGGGCGGGCTTTCAGCCCTTTATTGTTGGGTGGCGGCCATTCCTGGGGCGATGCCCCAGGCTGGTATACGGCCGGGCCGTCGGCCCTTGCGGTGCGCACACGGAGTTGCCGCACCTGGCTTCGCGTTCCGCCTGAAGGCGGGACTCCAACCCAACGGTTTTTCGTTTGAAGACCAGGTTCAACCAGCGCGTGAAACCCGGCGCCTTTCCACTCCTCCGTCATGCTGGCAGCTACACCGTGAACCGTGAACCATGCACCATGCACCCCCGCAAAGACGCTTGTGAGCGTCGCTCAAGTACGCCAGGTTTTTCGCGGCGGCAGGCGCACTCCGCCGCCCTTCCGCCATCGCCATCGCCACTTCCATGCCGACACGATTCCCGCACCCGAAACGAACCTGTCTGAACGCACTTGTGCTGCTGGTCACTGCCGGCAGCCCCGGCCATCTGGCGCAGGCCGCGGAAAACCTCTGGCGCGTGCCCCTGGCAGGCAACGCCTTCCAGACCGCGCGCGCCCAGGATGGCTCCGACGGCATGAGCCGCAGAGGAGCGCGCTGGCGCGAGCCGGAAACCGTCTGGTCCGTCTTCTTCCGCGTCGACCGCCCGGCTTCCCTCGACCTTTCGCTCCAGGTCAGCGTGCCCGAAGGCGATTCCGTCATCGCCGCCACGGTCGCCGGCCGGACATTCGAAGTCACCGCCCGCGGGCAGGATCCATCCGAGACCACTCTGGGCCGCGTCGATATCCCGGCCGCCGGTTACGTCCGCGTCGATCTGCGCGGCCTGAGCCGCACAGGCCCCGATTTCGGCCGCGTCTCCGATCTCATCGTTTCCTCGGCCACCTCGGGTCTCGACCCCGTTTTCGTCAAGTCCAACGAGGGCAACATGTTTTATTGGGGCCGCCGCGGACCGTCCGTGCACCTCGCCTACGAAACACCGAAAAACATCGATATCGAATACGCCTACAGCGAAGTTACCGTGCCGGAGGGCGGCGACCCCATCGGCTCCTTTTACATGGCCAACGGCTTCGGCGAAGGTTACTTCGGTATCCAGACCAAATCCCCCACCGAACGCTGGGTCCTCTTCTCCGTATGGAGCCCGTTTCAAACCGATGACCCTCGGAAAATCCCCGAGTCCGATCGCGTCGCCCTCCTCTCCAAAGGTCCCGACGTGCGGGCCGGCGAGTTCGGCAATGAAGGATCCGGCGGCCAGAGCTACCTCGTCTTTCCATGGAAAACCGGAACGACTTACCGGTTCCTGTCATCCGCCAAACCCGATGCCCACGGAAATACCACCTACACCGCCTGGATCTCCGAAGCCCCGGACGGCCAGTGGAAACTCATCGCCCGCTTCCGCCGCCCGAAAACCACACGCCACTTCACACGCTTCCATTCGTTCCTCGAAAACTTCAGCGCCGAAAACGGCTTCCTCAGCCGCTCCAGCCACCACGACAACCAGTGGGTCCGCGACACCAACGGCCAATGGCACGAAATCACTTCCGCCAAATTCACCGGCGACGCCACCGCCAGCCAGCGGCACCGCCTCGACTACGCCGGCGGCCTCCACGACAACTCATTCTTCCTCAAAAATGGCGGCTTCTTTCACCCTCCCGTTCCCCTCGACTCCCGCTTCGCCCGCCCCTCCACCCCGGAGCGCCAGCCTGACATCGACTTCCCCGCCCTCGAGGCCATGGCAAACGAGGGGGCGCTCTGAAGAGTGTTCCGCATGACGCTCCGCGTTCCGCCTGAAGGCGGGACTCCAACTCAACGATTGGCGGTTGGCTCCCGGCGGACACGGGGAAACGGGCTTCGACTGTTCGGGTGCGCAGGTTCATCGGCTCCCGAAGTGGTCGCCGCATTCACTTTTGGCTTGGCGGCATTCGGGCAAGTTGATAAGAAGGCCCCACCGACTCCCCGAAAACAAACCCCATGCAGCCGTGAAACCAATGTTCAAATCCCCCGCATTCACCACCCTGGCCGCCTTGACCGCCCTTACCTCCCTTACCGCGCACGCCGCCCTGATCTATGAGGACGACTTTGACGACGACGATCCGGCCAGCAACGGGTACAACGGCAATTTTATCCAGGACAGCGCCGGCTTTCCGCTCACCGAAATCGATGGACAGATCATCTGGGATGGGGAGGGCGGCTGGGACTGGGGCGGCTCGAATATCCAGTCGATGGATGATTTCCCCTTTCCGCAGGACGACGAGAAATACCGCGTCGAATGGACCATCGGGCCGTTCACGGTTACCGCGCCTGGCGAACCCTGGGCGGACATCCGCATGCAGCTCATCCTCATGTCGACGAATTCCGGCCAGGGCGGTTCCGGCAGCGCGGAGTTCTGGTCGCTGACGGCAGGCGGCCTGGGCATCGACATGGCGTACAAGGACGGCGGCGATCTTTCCGCGAACTTTGTCGGGAAAAACGACACCGATCCGGCGAATTCCAACGCAAATTCGGTTCCCGGCCAGACGAACCATCAGATCGATCCGACAGAGGAAAACACCCTGGCCATCGAGCTGACGAGCACCGAGGCGAGCCTGTACGTCAACGGCACGTTGAGCCAGACGGTCGAATTGTACCTCTGGGATCTCGGCGGCGGGGAGGGCGAGGAATTCGAAAACGGGTTTTTCATCTCGACTCGCGGAGCGCGCGCCAACACCGGACGCGGCACAGTGTCGGTGAAGCGTGTATCGGTCGATTTGGAATCTTCCACGCCCCCACCCCCGCAGCCTGTCCCGACGGTGGCGATCGAGCCGGCGACGCCCGGGCTGCGGCTCGTTCCCGTTGTCGGCCAGTATGACCGCCAGACAGTGAGGACGACGGTGCCCGAGTTTTCGTGGGTGGATGCCGCCGGGCCTGTGACATATTCCGTCACGATCGCGGACTATCCCGCCGAGCCGAACTTTCAGACCGTGATTTATCTGGTGCCGGCCGAGACGCTGGAACTGTTCGCGAATTCACCCGACTGGAGCGAGCCGATCTGCGCCGTGGCCTCTATCAACAACACGGCCGAAGGCGGCGGCAACATGCGGTTCGCGTACAAAAACCACCAGCGTGATTCCAACGGGCTTGACGGCCACGAATACTGGGTCGACGACAATGGCGATGTCTACGCTGAAGAAGAGGGACCAGGAGCAGACGGCACCGGCAAGGGCGGCAGCCTGGCTTATGTGAACAGCGAGACAATCCTCGGCAAATGGTCGATCACGTTTACCGACAACACGACCTTCGAAATCCAGGCGCCGGACGGCCAGACGGCGACCGGAACCATGCTGCCCGAAACGGCGGCGCTGTTCGCCGGTTCGTTGTATGTTTATTTCGGCGTCGTTCCCAACCACGTGGTCAATATCGGACTGGCAGCCACGTTCTCGAACATCTCGATTTCCGGAGTCGGCAATCCGATCGATGAAAACTTCGCCGCGGCGCTGGATCCGACTGTTCTGGAAATATCGGCATCCACTCCAGCGGCCGTCTTTCAGGTCGTGCAAGGGGAAACCCCCTTCTGGCTGCGGTGGTCGCTGCCGGACAGCGGATACAAACTGCAGCAGAGCGCCACACTGACAGCATCACCGGCATGGGTGGATCTTCCCTACGCGAACGCCGTGATCGTGAAAGGGGAAAAGTGGGTCCTCATGAACACTAGCGAGTTTCTCAACCCGAGAAACGGATACTTCCGGCTCCTCAAACCGTGATCTTTCGCGGACGCGGAGTTTCCTGAACAAGCCGCGTTGTGGGCCTTTGGGCCTTTGGGCCTTTGGGCCTTATGGGGCGCATGTGGCCGATGGGCCTATGGGCCGATTGGATCCGAAGCTGGGAAAACCGTCGGGTTGGAGTCCCGCCTTCAGGAAGAATCGCATTGATCTCTGCCCTCTGACCTCTGACCTCTGACCCTCTCGCAATTCTCGCCGCGGCCGCCGATTTGCCTTGGCGGGCGCACTCGTGATTGGGCACACTTGGCGGAGGAGCCCATGCGCTCCGCCATTCTCCCGTCCCTTCCGTCCTTTCCGTCCCTTCCGTCCTTTCCGCCCCTCCCGCCCGCGATCGCATTACCCCCACGTCATGGCCCTCACTTCTCGCTCTCTCCTTTTGCTGTGCGCCACCGCTGCCGGTGTGGCTGCCGAACAGGTCGTCATCAGCGAAATCATGTACCACCCGGCAGGCAACGCGCCGGAATTCCTCGAGGTGCTGAACCTCACGAGCAACCGGATCGACATCGCCGCATGGCAACTGACCGAGGGCGTCCAACTGACGCTGCCGGGATTCGATGCCGCCTCCCCGTCCGGCCACTTCCTCAACGAATACGAACGCATCATCCTCAGCTCGGCCGACCCCGCCACCACACGGCTCGCCTATCCGGCGCTCGCCTCGGGCGTCCGCATCTTCGGCCCGTGGTCGGGCAATCTGAACAATGCCGGCGAGACAGTCACCTTGCGCGATGCGGCCGGCGCCCTGCAAGCCCGTGTCACGTACGGCGACGACAATGAGTGGCCGATTTCCCCCGACGGAACCGGCCATTCATTGGTTCTGATCAACGAGAATCTGGACATCGATGACTGGCGGAACTGGCGGCCCAGCCCGCGCCCGGGGGGCAGCCCGGGATTTGGCGAACCACGCAGCCCGGAAGAACCATTGGCCGTCACCGAACCCTCGCTCGCCTCGGCCTACATCGTCACCGACTACAACAGCGCCCCGGCCGTCGAAGGCACCCCCGCTCCCGCCCGCCCGACCGACACACGGTGGAAATACTACGCCGAAACCGCCGCGCCCCCCGCCAACTGGAGCGCTCCCGATTTCGACGACACCGGCTGGGGTCCGTCCAATCCCTCGCTCGGATATGCCCCGCTCGGGTTCGAGCCGAGCCCGGCATCGGCCGCCTTTCCCGGCATTCGCACGCCGATCCCGCCGAACCAGCCGCTCAACGCCTACTACTTCCGCACCACCTTCGAATGGAACGGTCCGCTCACAGGCGTGACCGCCGCGTTCGACCAATTCCTCGACGACGGCGCCATCGTCAGGCTCAACGGCCAGATCCTCGTGCGCGAGCGCCTGGCCGCCGGCACGATCACCCACACCTCGGTAGCCAACGCCGAATCGCCGGATGCCACCGAGGAATTCAACCGCATGCCGGCCACATCCACCTTGCTCAATGGCAAACTGGTCAACGGCGTCAACACGCTGGCCGTGCAGGTGCAGAATCGCTCCGGCACCAACGACGACCTGGTGATGGCCCTCCGCATGAAGATCTTCACCACCAATCCCGGCGTGGTCGTCAACGAAATCCGCCCGTCGTCCACGCCCGGTCAGGGATTCGTCGAGTTCCACAATCCGACCTCGGCCGCCATCGACCTCCAGGGGCACTTCCTCAGCAGCGACCCGAACAACCTCACACGTTACCAGATCCCCGGCCCGCTCGTCGTGCCGGCCAGCGGCCTGGCCACCATCGATTTCGCGGGATCCGGCCTCCAACCCGGCCAGCCGGTCGAGGTCTACCTGACCCGTCCCGACGGCGTCAGCAAAATGGCGGCGGCCTCCGTGCGCGTGCCGCTCGACGGTCGCTCGGCGGGCCGCAAACCGGCGGGCGGCAACCAATGGTTTGTCTTTGCGACGCCGACGCCCGGCAGCCCGAATGCCTCGACCGTCATGCCCGCTCCGAATCCGCTGCGACTCAGCGAAGTGCATCACGATGGCGCCGGCCGCGTGACGTGGATCGAGCTGGCAAATCCAACCGCCTCGTCCGCCAGCGCGGCCGGGCTCTTTGTCTCGAGCACGCGCACGCTGACCGACCGTGTGCCGCTGGACGGCGCGGTGGCGCCGGGCGGTTACACGAGTGTCGACGTGAATTTCCCCGTGCCCGACGACGGCGACCTCTTCCTCTACCTCGCGGACGCCGAACTGACGGTGCTCGACGCCGTCAAGCTGGAGCCTCATGCCGCCGGTTTCCCCTCGATCCAGCGGTATCCGCTCACCGGAAACGAATGGTATCACGCAAGCACCGCGACGCGGGACGCCCCGAACAATCCCGAGATTCGCGACTCGGTGGTCATCAATGAAATCATGTTCCGCCCGCCCTCGTCGCATTCCGCCGGCGAATTCGTCGAACTCCACAATCGCAGCGCCACTCCCGTCAGCCTGACCGGCTGGCGCTTCGTCCGAGGGATCGATTACTCCTTTCCCGCCGGCGCGACGATACCGGCGGGGGGTTATGTCATTCTGGCGAAAGATCCGGCCTACATGACGGCGCATTATCCCGGCCTGACTTCGGTCTTCGGGCCGTATGACGGCGTGCTGCGCAACCGCGGCGAACTGCTCCGGCTTCACGACGAGCGCGACAACCTCGCGGATCACGTCCACTACGGATCGGGTGGCCAGTGGCCGGCCGAGCCCGGCGGCGAGGGCAGCAGCCTCGAACTCATCCATCCGGATCTCGACAACAACCAGCCCTCCGCGTGGCGCGCCAGCGACGAAAGCCAGAAGTCCACCCTCCAGACATACACCCACACCGGCATTTACAGAGAGCTTCGCGGCACAGGCAACGGCCTCACCAGCTCCCGCGAACTCCATTTCCACTGCGTCAGCGACGCCCATCTCCTGCTGCGCGATATCTCGCTCACGCGTGAAGGAAGCGACAACCTGATCACCACCGGCGACGCCACCTCCCACAACGGCACCAGCGCCGCCGGCTTCCTCTGCACCGGCACCCACAGCCAGAGCGATACCCTGCCGCGCCAGGGCGCCACCATCACAGGCGACCCAGGCTTCCACATCATCAGCACAGGCACCGGCGACACAAGAAACAACAAGACCGAAGTCGACTGCACCGCCATCGCCCGCAACGACGTGCTCACGCTCACGTTCCAGGCGCGCTGGATATCGGGCCTGCCGCTCCTGGTCGCGCAAACGTGGGACCGCAGTTTCGGCACCCTCTTCCGCCTCCCCATCCCTCACAACCTTGGCACGCCGGGCGCCCCGAATTCGGCGCGCCGCGCCACCGCCCCGCCCACCGTCGATCAGTTGAAACACTCCCCCGCCGTGCCGACGCCGTCCCAGCCGATCATCGTCACCGCGCGTGTCGCTTCGCCCGCCGGTCAGCCGACGGTCGAACTCGTGCGCCGGCAGGACAACATCAACGGCAACGCCGCATGGACCACGCAGGTCATGAACGACGCGGGCATCGATGGCGACGCTCTCGCGGGCGACGGCATCTTTTCCGCCACCGTGCCCGCCCAGGCCAACAACGTCATCACCCAGTTCTATGTCCGCGCCACCGCCCCGGGCGGCGAAACAAACGAGCTGCCCCGCAACGGCGCCCGCCGCCCCGCCATGTGGATCGTCGACAGTTCGCTGCCGACCGCCCGGCCCGGCACCGTGGTCCACCGGTTCGTCATTTCCCGCTACGACCGGGACGCGCTCGGAACACGCGGGTGGTCGGCGAAGTACGACTGGGATTTCCCGCGCATGTCGAACTACGAGTTCAACTGCACCGCGATCATCGGGGAGACCACCTTCCCGGGCGGGCCGGAAATCTTCTACAACTGCGGCATGCGCAAGGGCGGCAGCCCGTGGACACGCTCCGACAGCAACACCATGGACCGCATGCGCTGGAAATCGCCCGGCGATACCCGCTACCGCAATCGCGTCAAGACCGGCATCGACAACGACTCGTCCGGCGCGTCCCGCTTCCACAACCGCATCGCCCGTTACTGGCTTTACCTCTTCGGGTACGCGGTCCCGGATCACGAGTTCATCCAGCAGATCGTCAACGAGGACGCCCCGCGCATCGGCGACGACATGGAGCCGACCGACAGCGACTTCTTCAACCGCGCCTACGAAGAAGGCGAAGAGGGCGAACTCTTCGAGATCGACGATGCCTGGTACATGTTCGACCAGCCGCCGAACGCCGGCGGCCCCGAAAACCGCGTGCCCGCCGACAGCGTCACCGGCCGCTGGGCGTTGACCGACTGGAGCAACACCTCGATCCCGCCCACACCCTCCGCGGACAGCCCGATCTTTCTCCACGGCAACTGGCCGCTGCGGTTCCCCGAGGACCGGTACGACTATTCGTCGCTCGCCGCCTTCATCCGCAATACGGTCACCGGCACTCCCGCCTCGGATACCTGGCGCAGCCAAATCTCCCGGCAGCTCGACATCGAACGCGCCGCCATCTACATCGCCGTCCGCGGGTACATCGGCGATTGGGACAATTTCACGCTCAATCGCGGGAAAAACGGCTATTTCTACCGCCGCTGGGCGGATGGAAAATTCGAGTTCCACCACTGGGACAGCGACCTGGCCTTCCAGAACACAGGCGAAGGTTTCGTCGGCACCGTGGCCGGCCTGGGATGGACGAACCTGACCTCGCGCCCGTGGTTCCGGCAGCGGATCCACTTTTACCTCACGGAACTCGTGGACAAATACGCGCGCGAATCACCGCGCATGGGAGCCTGGCTCAACGCGATGAATTACCAGGCGGCCGTCAGTGACACCCTCGCGCCCTTCAAGACCAATCTGTTCAATTACCCGAACTGGTTCAACGGCCGCCAGGCCCCGGCGGTCGCCTACATCAATGGCGCCGGCAGCGGCGGCGGCTCGCCGAATTTCACACGGCCGTTTTCCGTGACCACGGCGGCCGGGCAAACCGTCACCGAGCCCCTCTTCACGCTGGAGGGGCTCGCGCCGTCCCGCGTCTTCCAGGTCGAGGTCGAGGGCCATCCCGAAGCCGTTTTCGAATGGACACCGGACACGTCAAGCTTCGGGAAATGGAGGATCAGCGGCCTGGCGCTCGCGACCGGGATGAACACGCTGAACGTCCGCGCGCTCGGCCTCGACGGCGGAGTGATCACGAGCGTGCCGTTTGCGGTCACGCTGACGCAGAACGCCCCGCCGCTCGCCGCGCTGGCGGTCAGTCCACCGTCCTGCAACGTCGCGATCAACGAACTGGTGATGCTCGACGCGACCGGGAGCCGCGATCCGGAGGGTGGCGCATTGGGCTATGCCTGGAACGTCACGCCCTCGGATGGCGTCACGCTCATTCAGGCCGGGGCGGGGCTGGCCCAGGTGTTTCTGACGCGACCCGGACTCTTCACGGTGGATCTGGTGGTGACCGATCCGTCCGGACTCTCCAGCGCGCTTCGCCGCGAGATCGTCGTCTTCTCGCCCGCGGATTTCCGCTCGTTCGGCGAGGCCATCGAACTCGATCCCGGCCTGCTCGCCACCAATCTGCCGCTCCGCGGCAACGTGCCCACCGATACCTGGTACTCGCTGGAAGACCAGCCGGGCACGCTGATCGTGCAGGTGCTCGATCGCGTGCCGCTGCCGCTCGGCGGAGGCGCATTCCCGTCAGTCACGCAGGATTTGCCCGATGCCGGCGACTGGCAGTTGCAGACGCGCACATCGTTCCAGACGCGGGCCAGCGGGCATTTCCAGGCCGGCCTGATTTTCGAGATGCGCGAGGGCGGCCAGCCGGTGCGTTATGTGTTCGGCCCTGAAGGGCGGTCTTCGTTCACCATCCGCCGCTCGGTCGCGGGCGGCCCGTTCGTCTCGCTGCTCGGCGCGGTGCGCCTGAACGCCGGCGGACCCGAACTCTCGGAAATCGACGGCACCCTCTGGGCGGCGGACGCGCACTTCACGGGCGGCGAACCGTTCACGCAGAACTACACGTACGGCTTCGCGAACTCGACACTGAACGACACCGGCCGCGCGGATCCGGCCGGATTCGCCTACAACGTGCCGCTCGCCAATGGCGTCTACGACGTCGTCCTTCGCGCCGCGACCTCGCAGACCGTCGCCCAGTCGGTTTCGATCAACGGCGGCGCCGGGCAGAATTGGTCGGTGACGGCCGGCCTCAACGCGGTCGAGCGGATGCTGACCGTGCCGGGCGTCACCGTGAGCGATGGACTGCTGCAAAGCGCGATCACCCGGACGAGCGGCGCCAACCCGTCGGCGGTTCTCACCGCGCTGGAGGTGTTGCCGGAGGAAGTCGACTTCACCGCGCTGCGCGTTCGCCGCGTGGGCGACCAGCTCCGGTTCGCCTGGCAAACCCAGGAATCCGGCCGCTGGGTGGAGGTGGCCACGGCGCCGCTTGCGGCCGGCGCGACCGCGCTGCGCGGCGGTGTGTTCGTCGCCACCGACGCCGCGCAATCGGTGCGCATCGGGTTCGATTACCTCCTGCTGGCCGATCCCGAGATGACAAGCCCTCAAACCTCCGCCCTGCGCCTCACGGAACTCATGTACGCCCCGACCGCCGGCGGCTCGGAATACCTCGAAGTCGCCAACTTCGGCACACAACCGCTCAACCTCGCCGGCGTGAATTTCGTCGACGGCCAGCCGTTCGCCGCCTTCACGTTCGGCAACGACATCCTCCAGCCGGGCGAACACGCCGTCCTCGTCGGCGATCTCGCCGCATTCCGCGCCCGCTACGGAAACGGCCCGCGCGTGCTCGGCGCCTGGACCTCCGGAATGCTCAACAACGGCGGCGAGACAATCGTCATGCGCGACTCCAAGGGCAATGCGATCCACGATTTCTTCTACGACAGCGTGCCCCCCTGGCCGACCTCCCCGCGCGGCCTCGGTCCATCGCTCGAGGTCATCGATGTCTACGGCGACTACAACGACCCCGCGAACTGGCGCGCCAGTTTCGAGCCTCAAGGAAGCCCGGGCGCCTCCGGTCTGCCGAAAGACACCGACGGAGACGGCCAGCCCGACAGTACCGAAGCCCTCTTCGGCACCGACCCGGCCAGCGCCCTGTCGTTCGTCAAAGTCACCGCGACAGTGACCGGCGGCGGCGCCGTCAGCCTGAGCTGGCCGAGCGTGCCCGGCCGCTCCTACCGCGTCGAGCGGACCGTGGACCTGCGAGCCTGGACCGCGCTCCAGACGATCGTCGCCGAGGGCGCGACATCGGAATTCACCGACTCCACGACCGCCGGCCTTGCCCATCTCTATTACCGCATCTTCGCCCTGCCTTGAGCCGCAGGGCGTTTGCCACCTTCTCCCCGCTCACCGCTCACGTCCTCCACCCCGCACCATGTCCGCCGCCCTGCTCTTCGACGACACCTGCCTGCTCCACCAAACCGGCGACGGGCATCCGGAAAGACCGTCGCGCCTCGAAGCGCTGCGCTCGCAATTCAAAAAAGACGGCCGCTTCGACACCGCGCCGAAAATCGAACCGCGGGCCGCCACCGATGACGAAATCTGCCTCGTCCACACCCCGCCCTACGTGGCCACCGCCATCGCGGAAATCGAAACCGGCGCCACCACGCTCAGCACCGGCGATACACACGTCGGCGGGCCTGATTCGCTGAAGGCCGCCAGGCGGGCGGCCGGCGGCGCGCTCAATGCCGTCGATTCACTCATCGCCGGCGCCCACCGCACCGCATTCTGCGCCGTGCGCCCGCCGGGCCATCACGCCACCCCCTCGCGCGGAATGGGGTTCTGCGTCTTCAATTCCATCGCCATCGCCGCCAGATACGCCCAGAAAAAACACGGCCTCGCCAAAGTCGCAATCGTCGATTGGGACGTGCACCACGGCAACGGCACCCAGGACGCCTTCTACGACGATCCCTCCGTCTTCTTCTTCTCCAGCCACCAGTCACCCTGGTACCCGGGAACCGGCCGCGCCTCCGAAACCGGCCACGCCAAGGGCCTCGGCACCACCATGAACCGCCCGCTCCCCGCAGGCACCGGAATCCGCGAAATCCGCGCCGTCTTCACCGACGACCTCCTCCCCGCCCTCGATGCCTTCAAACCGGAACTCGTCCTCCTCTCCGCCGGATTCGATTCCCGCCTCGGCGACCCGTTGGGCCAGTTCACCCTCGAAGACCAGGACTTCGCCGAACTCACCACCCTCCTCCGCGAAATCGCCGGCCGCCACGCCCACGGCCGCCTCCTCTCCCTCCTCGAAGGCGGTTACAACCTCCGCGGCCTCGCCTCCGCCGCCAGCTCCCACTTCGCCGCTCTCGCCTGAAGCCGGTATCTCCAACCGAAAACCTGTGCGGAAAACCGTTGCGTTGGAGTCCCGCCGGGAAGGCGGAACCGTCCGCCCGGAACAACGGCAGTGCGCAACTGTTTCT
>CAZYHO010000099.1:0-12174 GCA_964647495.1 uncultured Akkermansia sp.
TCGAGGCCCTGGTTTTTGAAGGTGAACCGCTGGTGGTCGATGCCGAGGAGGTGGAGCAGGGTGGCGTGGAGGTCGCGGACGTGGATGACGTTTTCGGTGACGTTGTAGCCGAAGTCGTCGGTGGCGCCGAGCGTGATGCCCGGGCGAATGCCGCCGCCGGCGAGCCAGATCGTGAAGCAGCGCGGGTGGTGGTCGCGGCCGTCGAAGCCATCGCCTTGCGAGTACGCGGTGCGTCCGAATTCGCCGCCCCAGACGACGAGGGTGTCGTCGAGCATGCCGCGGCGTTTGAGATCTTTGACGAGAGCGGCGGAGGGTTGGTCGGAGGCGGCGGCTTGATTGCGCATGCCGGACTTGAGGCCGCCGTGGTGGTCCCAGCCGGCATGGAAAATCTGGACGAACCGGACGTCGCGTTCGGCGAGGCGGCGCGCCATGAGGCACTGGTAGGCGAAAGTGCCGGGCGTGGTCACGTTCGGGCCGTACATTTCCAGCACTTCGCGCGGTTCGGTGGAGAGGTCCATGAGCGCGGGCACCGACGCCTGCATGCGGAATGCCATTTCGTACGAGTCGATGCGGGCCTCGATCTCCGGGTCGCCCGATTCGGCGAGCCGCAGGGAATTGAGCTGGTTGACGGCGGTGACGATGCGGCCGCGGTTCGGGCGGTCGAGGCCCGCGGGATTCGAGAGAAAGAGGACCGGATCGCCCGCGGACTGGAACTGCACGCCCTGGAAACGGCTCGGCAGAAAACCGTTGTGGTAGTACCGGCTGAGGATCGGCTGGTCGGCGTTCCCGCTGATCATGACGACGTAGGCCGGCAGGTTGCTGCTCGCATTGCCCAATCCGTAGTGGAGCCATGATCCGAACGCCGGGCGTCCCGGCAGCGCGCGGCCGCTTTGGATGAAAGTGACGGCCGGATCGTGATTGATCGGTTCCGTCTGGAGCGACTTGATGAAGCAGAGGTCGTCGACGATGCCGGCGGTGTGGGGCATCAGCTCGCTGACCCAGGCCTGGCACTGGCCGTGGCGCGCGAACTTGAACGGCGACCCGCAGGTGCGGCGGCCGGCGTCGCGCGTCATGAGCGAGACGCGCTGAGTCCCGAGCACGCTGGCCGGCACGTCTTTTCCATGTTGCTCGTTGAGCGCCGGTTTGTGATCGAAGAGGTCGAGGTGGCTCGGGCCGCCCGACTGGAAAAGGTAGATGACGCGTTTGGCGCGCGGCGCGAAATGCGGGCCGCCGAGCGCGCCCACTGGAGGAACCGGGCCGGCGGCGGCTGTGGCGCCGGCGCGATTTCCCATGAGGTGCGAAAGCGCGAGCAGGCCGAGACCGGTCGCCGTGCGGCCGAGGAAGTGGCGGCGGCCGGCGCGGTGGAGGTCGAGCGGATCGTGGGCTGTCGGGATCACGGGCGTGTGATGGTTTCGTCGAGGTTGAGGAGGGCGTTGGCGAGCGCGGTCCATGCGGCGTGCTCGACGACATCGAGCGTGTCCGGGCGCGGCGCCGGTCCCGATGCGGCGAGAGCGGCGGCGGCAGTCTGGTCGGCGGCGAAGACGGCCGTTTGTTCGGCAAGCAGTTCTTTGAGGATCCGCTGTTCGTGCGCGTCGGGAGCACGGGCCAGGACAAGCCGGAAGGCGAACGCGAGGCGGTCATCGATTTCGCGCGGCGCCTCGGCGAGCACGCGCTGGGCGAGGACGCGCGCGGCTTCGACGAACTGGGGATCGTTGAGCGTGACGAGCGCCTGGAGCGGTGTGTTGGTGCGCGGGCGCTCGAACGTGCATTCGGCGCGATCGGGCGCATCGAAGATCACGAAGCTCGGGTAGGGCGTCGTGCGGCGCCAGAACGTGTAGAGGCCGCGGCGGTAGCGATCGTCGCCGGCGCTCACGTTCCATCGCCAGCTATTGTTCTTGCCTTTGTAATAGTCCTCCGGCTGCGGCGGGAAAACGGGCGGCCCGCCGATCTCCGCCGACAACAATCCCGCGGCGTGCAGCGCGTTGTCGCGGATCGATTCGGCCGGCAACCGGACGCGCGGCGCGCGCCAGAGAAGCGTGTTCATCGGATCCTGATCGGCGTGGCGGCGCGTGTCGTTGGACGCCTGGCGGTAGGCGTGGCTGTGCAGGATGAGGCGCAACGTGTGCTTGACGTCCCAATTTGACTCGATGAACCGCCGGGCCAGCCAGTCGAGCAGCTCGGGGTGTGACGGGTAGGCGCCCTGCTGGCCGAAATCGCCGAGCGTGCGGACGATGCCTTCGCCGAAGAGGAGGTGCCAGAGACGGTTGACCTGGACGCGCGCGACCAGCGGCTGGTCCGTCCGCATGATCCAGCGGGCGAGGCCGAGCCGGTCGCGCGACTGGCCTGCCGGAAATGCAGGCAGGAACGCCGGCACGTCGCGTTCGACCCGCTCGCCGCGCGTCTGGAAATCGCCGCGCAGCAGAACGAACGCCTCGCGCGGTTCCGGCAACTCCACGCTGACCATCTGCATGGGATGGTTCGTCTCGTCGCTGAGGAATGCGATTCGCGCGCGCAGGGATTCGAGTTCGGCGCGCGGCGCGGCCAGCGCCTGCACGGTGGGCGCGTGCACACGGCGCAGATAGTGGTCGCGCAGCAAGGCAGCCTGCTCGGGCGTGCGGTCCGCGACTGCGGTCCGCGCCGCCATCATCACGGCGGCGGGCGCGGGCGGCGGCTGGTCACCGGCACAGGCGGCGATTTCCTCCTCGCTGAGCGCCCGGGTGTGGAGCCGCGCCTGGCGCAGGTGGCCGGCGAGCATGAAATTGCCGCCCGGCGGCAGGGCGCGCGCGCCGAAGACGATGCGGGACTGGCCGGCCGCGAACGTGACCGGACCGGACGTTTTGATGGGACGCCCGTATGGCCGGCCGTTGCGGTACCCGCGCACGGTGCCGTCCTCGTCGTACGCGATGGCCACATGCACGAAGGCGGTGGCCGCCTCGGTTTCCGGCGCGCCGCCGAAATTGTCGGTGCGTTTCAGGTAATCGCTGCCGGGCATCCAATGCCGCGGTTCGCGCTCGCCGAAGACGATGGCGTCGAACACCTGCCGGCCTGGATCCGGGTCGAGCGATTGCACGGTCATCACCGCGCCGCCGCGTTGATCGAGGTTGGAAAGCCGCACCCAGGCCTCGAGCGTCTTCGCGCGCAGGTCCGCGGAAAGCGGAGAGGTCACGACGTGCGCGCTGCGTCCGTCGAGCGCCAGGCCATCAGGCGTCAACTGCGCGCCGCCTTGCAGCTCCCCGCCCAGCGAGCCTGTCGTGTCCGCCGCCGCGCCCGCGGCAAAATCCCAGGTCGATGCCGCTGGTGGCGCCGCGGCCGGCTGCCACGCCGCCAGCTCCGCTTCCCAGGCCGCCAGCGACTCCGAAGGCCCGGCGCGCGTGCCGTCGGGCGCGGGATCGCGGTACGCCGTGACCGCGGCGGCGACCTGGCCGGCGATGGCGCGTTCCAAGGACTCGGCGCGGTGGCTGGCCGCGGCGCGTTCTTCCTGCATGGCGGGCGTCATCACACGCATGACCGGAGGCACGGGCTTGCCGTGGAAGCCACTCACACCGCCCGCTCCGACTTCCTCCAGTGAATTGAAGAAAGCCGTGAGTTGGTAGTATTCCTTCTGCGAAACGGGATCGTACTTGTGGCTGTGGCACTCCGCGCAGTTGAGCGTCAGCCCGAGCCAGATGCGGCCGAGCGTCACAGTGCGGTCATTGGCGTAGGACGTCAGAAATTCCTCCGGATCCGCGCCGCCTTCCTCGTTGAAGCGTGTGTTCCGATTGAAACCCGACGCGATGCGGTGGTCGACGCTGGCATCCGGCAGCAGGTCACCCGCGAGTTGCCACACCGTGAATTCATCGAACGGCATGTTCCGGTTGTAGGCATCGATGACCCAGTCGCGCCAGAGCCAGACCGGCCGGTCCGAGTCGAAGTGGTAGCCGTTGGTGTCGCCGTAACGCGCCAGATCCATCCACAGCATGGCCATGCGTTCGCCAAAATGCGGGCTGGCGAGCATGGCGTCGACCATGCGCTCGTACGCGCCGGCTTCGTGGTCCGCGAGAAACGCGTCGATTTCGCCCAGCGTGGGCGGCAGGCCGCGGAGGTCGAGCGAGACGCGCCGGATCAGAGTGGTGCGGTCCGCCTCGGGCGACGGCACGAGGCCGCGCTGGGTCTGGGCAGCGCGCACGAAGCGGTCGATCGCGTGGGCGTTCCATGCCGGGTCGCCGACTTCCGGGGGCGCGGGATCGGCGACCGGAAGAAATGCCCAATGGTCCGCGTACTCGGCGCCCTCGGCGATCCATTGGCGCAGGGTTTCCCTTTCCTCCGCGCTGAGATCTTTGTGGGCCTCGGCCGGTGGCATCCGGTCGTCCTCGTCCGCCGTGAAAATGCGGTGCACCAATTCGCTCTGGTCCGGGTGGCCGGGCACGATGGCGGCGGCGCCGCTTTTCGCGGGCGCGATCGCCTGGTCGCGCAGGTCCAGGCGCAAGTCTCCCTTGAGCGTGCCGGCGTCGGGCCCGTGGCACGCGTAACATCGGTCGGCGAGCAGCGGCCGGATGTCGCGGTTGAAATCGACCGCCGCACGCGCGTCCGCGATACCCGCGGCTGCACCCAGCGCTATCGCGAGCGCAACGGCGGCGAACCCGGGCGCGCGCCGACCGGCCGGGAGGCGTGCGGGTTGAAAGCCGCCGGACGAAACCCTGAATCCTGTCGCATGCCGGGAGCCGGGACGGCGGGACGCGGAACCATCGCCGACGATGGCCTCCGCAACCAGCCGATCCGATGCGGGGCGGAACCAGATGATGCCGGACATGATCACTCAGGGTGGTGGTTGTAAATGGAATGCAGGTTCCATGCACTCACCTCGAGCACCGTGGCCTCGCCCCCTCGGGAAATCAAGCTGACGTCGGCCTGACCGGCGGCCGGGCGGTGGGAGGCGATGGCGGCCTGCGTGTCGTTGGCGAAAACTTCGATGACGTTTTTGTCGACGAAGACGCGCAGGCGCACGGTTTCCTCCGATCCGGTAGCGAACGGGACCGCCATTTCGCCGAGCCGCAGGACTTTGGCGGCGGGTTCGATGGTGATGGGGAAGCCATTGAGGCCTGAGGGATCGGCATGGACTTCGATGCCGAATGCCTGGGCGGTCCGCGGTTGAAACGTCACGTCGAGTTCAACGGCGTCGCCGCGCATCCCCTGAAGCAGAAACGGCACGCCGGATTTCAACGGTATGGCCTCGATCCGGCGATGGGCGTGACGCAGCTTTTCCAGTTCGCGCAGCGGCTTGATGCGCAGCACGCCATCGGCGGGCAGGCTGAGTTCGCGCGGGAGCGACTGGATGCCGCTTTGCGGATGGCCGAGGTTGCACCAGGCCCACATGACGCGCCGCCCGTCCGGTGTGAGCACGCTTTCCGGCGCGAAGAAATCCCAGGCATGCCAGTTCATGCGCGCGTGGAAATCCGGGGTGAACTTTTCATCCTTCCACTCGCCGAGGTAGTACCGGCATCCGAGCGTGTGGCTGATGCAGAGCAGCATGTCCTTGTTTCCGATCTTGAAGAAGTTCGGGCACGAAATGTCCTCGTCCGGCTTCACCCCCGGCATGTCCCGCGTCAGAAACAACCCGAGAAAATCCCAGGACTTCAGGTCGGCCGACTTGAACAGCGTGGGCGGCTTCCCGCTGCCGGGCGAACCGCCGGAGAGCGCGTAGTAGAAATCGCCGTCGATCCAGGCATCCGGATCCCAGTGCGCGATGGTGCTGCCGTCCTGATCCGGCCGGATGGCGGGCTCGAGCGGCATGGGCGGCGACCAGTTTTCGAGTGAATCATCGAGCGCGATGGCGATCTGGTTCCGGCCCGATCCTTCGCCGTGATAGATGATGGCGGGGCGGCCGTCCTTGGTGAAGAAGCCGGTGCCGCTGAACATGCCGTGCCCGGTCTTGGCCGGCGTGAGCGTGGTCGGGTGCCATTTCCAGCGCACCAGGTCGTCGCTCGAGACATGGGCGAACGCGAAACCGTCGTCACTCGCGTATATATAATGCAGGTGGTATTTCCCCTTCCAGAAGAAGGCGCAGTTCGGATCGCCGGGCATGGCGGTGCCGGGGCCGGGGTGGGCGAGGTGAAATGTGAGCCAGTCCGCCGGCGCCGGATCCGGCCGCTTCGGCGTTTCGGGCGCGAAGGGGACGTCGCGGCCGGTTTTGGCCGTGAAGTCACCGGTTTTGCCATCGAGGACGAGATGGCCGTTTTCGACGCGCGCGCCGCCGGTGAGCTGGGTGATGAGGAAGCGCCCGGTGCGGTCGCGGGCCTCGGCGTCATCGAATGTCCACCACGCCCACGGCGCCGGGCCGTCCGGAGCATTCGGTTTGAGCGCGGCGATTTCGTCCGCGGTCAGGGCACGGTCGTAGAGGCGCGCGTCGTCGATGCTCCCGCCAAACCGGGCGCCGTCCGTCTGACGGCGATGACGCTTGCCGATGCCGGCATGGCTCGCCGGGCCGAACGCCTGCGGCTCGCCCTCCATCGTGTGCCGGGAATAAAGCGCGCCGTCGCGATAGACCGTCACCTCGCGGCCCGCGTAGGTGATGGCGAGTTGGACAAAAGTGCCGGCCGCGGCGGTCTCGGCGGGCACCGTCTGCTGATCGCGGCGCGTGCGTCGATAGTAGTCGCTGCCGGCCATCCAGCGCGCGGGAGCGAGTTCGCCGAGGACGATCGCGTCGAAGCGGTTCCGCCCGTCCTCCAGCGTCAATGCGCTGCCACCGCGCTGAGCGAGGTCCGCCGGTGAAGCCCAAACCACCAGCGTCTTGTCCTTCAACGGGGGAAAATCCGCGGCTGACTCCGAAGCGGCCTCCTGCGCGGCGGCCATAGTGAGCGCGAAAACAGGGAGTGCGACGAATGTGACGATGGCGGCAGGCGCCGGAATGGCGCGCGTCCGCATCGCCGCCGCCGCCGGAAAGAATCCGTCAATCTCCGTCTCGTGCGGACGGGCTGCTTCAGACTGCCAGGGGATAATCGACATGACCCCGAGGCTAGCGAATCCATCGCGCCCCCACCACCCCAAGGTTGCGCCAGAATCTTGAGGAATTGCGCCGCCACCCGGGAACGCCGGAAATCCACTGGGTGACAGTCACTTTATGAGCGCGAGGCACTGTTCAATCATACCAGTTGAAAACGCTCCGGACGGCGGACCGGCTGCTCATAACGGTTCATGGCACGGCGCAGTGAATTGAGCGCGGCTATTTGCAATTGCCGCGCGCGTTCGCGGGTGACGCGGACCGCACGCCCGATTTCGTCCAGCGATTGCGGGGGATCGCCGTCCAGGCCGAACCGCTTGATAATCACATATCGTTCCCGCTCAGAAAGCTGAGCGATGGCACGGTGCAGTGTGGCGGCCATGTCGGCCTGTTCCGCGACGTCATCCGGCGCGACCTGCGAAGTGTCCGGCAGCAGATCTCCGAGCGTCGTGGTGTCGCTTCTGGCGTCGCGCACCGGAGTGGTGATCGAGATGGCCGGCTGGATGAGAGTCTTGAGCATTTCGAGGTTGGCGCGTCCGAGCCGGGCGGCGACGGCCACTTCGTCGTCGCTCGGCTCGCGGCCGAGCGTATCGGCGAGCGCGACCGATGTCTGCTGCATACGGCGGATCTGCTCGTTGACGTGGCCTGGTATGCGGACGACGCGCGGCAGCCGTTCAAACGCCTTGAAAATCGCCTGCCGGATCCACCAACCGGCGTACGTGCTGAATCCGACGCCCTGCGTGGGATCGAATTTCTCCACTGCGCGAATCAGCCCGACATTTCCCTCGGCGATCAGGTCATCGAATCCCAATCCGCGGCCAAGGAACCGCTTGGCGATCGAGATGACCAGCCGCAGGTTTCCCTCGATCATTTCGTTGCGCGCGCGCAGGTCGCCTTGCTGAATGCGCGAGGCGAGACGCCGCTCGTCCGAGCGCGAAAGCAGCGGCAGGCGCCGCAGGCGTTCGAAATAGGCGTCGAGCGATGGATGATGGACGAACTCGGTGGACATCATGGCGTTTCGCGAGACCAGAACCTTCCGGCTCCAGGCTGCCCCCACCGCTAGACCGGAAACATTACGGAATCATTGTGAGCGGGAAGAATCCGCGCCCATCCACCGCCGGTTCGAGAACAACAATCAGCCTGAATATCTGGCGCGGGACTTGCGTGGGAGGCTGGCTCTGGAATGGTGAGGACCTTCATGAGCGGCTATCGCGAATTTTTTGCCCCTGCGTCATGGCGGTGGGTGCGGACGTACAACAGGCACCACCTGTCGGGCGACCTGGCGGCCGGGCTGTCGGTCGGCGTGATCGCGCTGCCGCTGGCAATCGGGTTTGCGATTGCGTCCGGGGTGGAACCGTGGCGCGGAATGTGGGCGGCGATCATCGGCGGCCTGATTATCTCGGTGCTGGGCGGATCGCGCTATCAGATCGGCGGGCCGACGGGGGCGTTTGTGCCGGTGCTGGCGCTGATCGTTTATCATCACGGCTACAGCGGCCTGGCGCTGGCGACCATGATGGCCGGTGTGATGCTGGTCTTGATGGGCGTGCTGCGGCTGGGAGCGCTGCTGAAGTACATTCCGTATCCGGTGATCGCCGGTTTCACGACGGGTATTGCCGTGATCATTTTTCTCTCGCAGGTGCCGGCGTTCCTCGGGCTGAAGTTCGATCTGCCCGAGCACGCGCCGGCGCTCGCTGCCGAAATCGCGCGCCATCTGGCGGAGATTCAGTGGCCGACGGCGGTGATCGGCGTGTTTTCGCTGGCGGTGATGATTTGCTGGCCGCGGCGCTGGCGGAGGGTGCCGCCCTCCCTGGTGGCCGTGGTGGTATCGACGGCCGTGATCGCCTGGTTCGGCTGGCCGGTGGCTACTGTCGGCACCGCGTACGGCGGCATGCCCGGCGGGTTCCCCGGCTTGCAATGGCCCACGATCACGTTTTCCGCCGTGCACGAATTGATCGGGCCCGCCTTTACGATCGCGGCGCTCGGCGGCATCGAAAGCCTCCTCTCCGCGACCGTGGCGGACGGGTTGACCGATACGCGCCACAACTCGAACCAGGAGCTGATCGGGCAGGGGCTGGCGAATTTCGTGGCTCCTTTCTTCGGCGGCTTCGCCGTGACCGGGGCGATCGCGCGCACGGCCGCCAACATTCGCAGCGGCGCCCATTCGCCGATCGCCGGGATTGTGCATTCGCTGGTGCTGCTCGTCTTCGTGCTGGTGGCGGCGCCGGCGGCGGCCGCGGTCCCGCTGCCCGCGCTCGCCGGTGTCCTGATGGCCGTGGCTCTGCGCATGGCGGAGTGGGATACGTTCGGCGAAGTGTGGCGCGCCTCCCGTTCGGATTTTGGTGTGCTGGCCGCGGCATTCGTGTTGACCGTGGCCTTCGATCTGACCGTCGGCGTCGGGGCCGGCCTGGTCATGGCCGCCGTGCTTTTCCTGCACCGGATGGAATCGATCAGCGTGATCCAGCGGCTCACGGCGGAAAGCGACACGGAGGCGAGCGGCGCCAACTCCCTCAATGGCAAGATGGTACCGGACGGAGTGGTGTTGTTCCGATTTGACGGTCCGCTCTTTTTTGCGGCCGCCGAGAAGCTCGAATCCGCGCTGCGCGGGAGCGGCGGCAAACCCCGATTGGTCATCCTGCGCATGCGGCATGTGCCGATGATGGATGTGACCGGGCTGCGCGCGTTGCAGATCGCCTGGGAGAAGCTGCATCGGGACGGCATCCCGGTCCTTCTGACCGCAGTCCAGCGCCAGCCGCGTTCCATGATGGATCGGTCCGGCCTGAGTACGAAAATCGGTGCGGACAGTTTCTGCTGCGACATCGATCAGGCGCTGGCTCTGGCCGCCCTGCGGCTCCGGTGATCCGGACCATGCCGGACCGTTCCGGAGCCTCAGCCGCCGTCGCCGTTAATGCGTGCAAAGGAAATCTTCCCTTGGCGGCGCTCGGCGGTTACATCATTTTCCGTGTTCATGAACCTCCGACGTCACTTTGTGTACGGGCTTGCATGCGCTGCGTTGTCCGCGGCTCCTCTGGCGTGTCGCCCCTCATCGGATCGCGGTCACGCCTCCGAACCCCCGCCGCCGCCAATCGAGACCGTCCGAACCGTGACCTCGACCTCCCTGGTCGCCGAACTCGTGCGGCGCGTGGGTGGCGACGCCGTCGAAGTCGATTCCCTGATCGGTATCGATCTCGCGCCGAACACCCTCGAGCGTACCGGACCGGTTGAATCGCTGCTTGTGGCGTCGGACTTGGTCGTTGTGCTTGGATTGGGGCAGGAGGCGGTGCTTGCCGATTCCCTGGCCCGTGCGTTGGAGGAAGGTGTCCATGTGTGCGAACTCGCCACCGGCCTGCCCCCGGATCTCCTGCTGCCGAGGATCGACGATCCTGACCAGTCGGATCCACAGGTCTGGCTCGATCCTCTGGTGTGGAAAGAAGCGACGCGCCCGATCGAGGAGGCACTCATCAAATTGCGCCCGCTCGCGGCGGAGCGCTGGCGGAGATCCGCCCATGCCGTCCGCTTCGAACTCGATGAAACCGCGCGTCTCATGAAACAGCTTGCCGACACCGGGCTCCCAATCGGACCAGAACCGATTCGCACCGCCCAGCCCGGTTTGCGATACCTCGCCAGAGTCGCCGGTCTCGAACTCGAAGTGGTCGATGCCGCCACCTTGCGCCCGCCCGACGAACTCGATACCTTGCCGCTCGACCTGCTGCGCGCCCCGGGCATTATGGCCGTGGCCACCGTCCACGAACATGACCTCGGCACCGTCGAAGGCCTGCGCGCCTATGCCCTCGACTTGATGCTCAAAAAACGCCCATAACGGCCGGCCGGTTTCCCCAGCCGGTTCGAGACACGCTGCGCCCTTGTGTCATCCCTGCCGCCTTCCTCACGACCATTGCCAGAGCAGCACGCGAGATGTAATGTCGGGCGAATCCCTGTGCTCGTGCCCCTGCTCATCTTCTTCTCTCGAACGCGCCATATGAGCGCGCGCTCCGCCTGGCTCGCTTTCTGCGGCTTCCTGAGTCTGCCCGGTGTTTTCCTCCGGGCCGACGACGCGTGGACGGACATTTCCACACCGCTGCTCGACCGGCTCAGCCAGGACGGATCCAGGACGGCATGGCCGGGCGGTTGTTCGGGTGTCGTGGTGGATCGAACCAACGGGGACGTGACCATCAAAGTCGTTGGACTCGGCCTGTGGCGCAGTTCCGACCAGGGCCATAAATGGCGGCAGATTGACGGCCAGACTGTTTCCGGACGCGATGAAACCGGTTGGGCGACCAGCGTGGATCAAAACGCGCCGTCCAGGATGGCGAGTTTTTCTCTCGACGGTTCGGCGGGTTGGACGGCGGATGGGGCTTCCTGGAAGCGCCTCAAGGATCTGGGTCGCAACTGGGACTTCGGTTCCGTCGATTGGGCCGCGCCGGATCCGAAAACAATCCTCGGCGCCAAACACGAAACAACACCACCGGGAGAAGTGTATGTCACGCAGGACGGCGGTGCGACCTGGGAGCAGCTCTCGATCCACCTCGCCGGCAAGTCGGATCGCCTTTCCATGGCGGGTGTCCTGAATGCGACGACTTTCATCTACAGCAATGGCGACGGCATCCACCGCAGCACCGACGGCGGCGAGACATGGACAAAAGTCTCTCCGGTCAATCCCCAGACCCGCATTCCCGTCCTCTTTAATAACGCTCACTACCTCGGAAGCGTGGATGGACTCCTCGTCACCAAAGACCTCGGCACGAACTGGCAGCCGCAAGGCGCCACGGTGAACATCTGGCTCGGGCCATACTTTGGCCGGGACGAAAAGGAAATGATGGTGGTCGGCAAAGATGGCATTTTCCTGACCAAAGACGCGGGAGAGAGCTGGAAACAGGTGGCTGCGCTGAAACCAAAGGAACGTGATTTCGTCTTCACCCCCAACTGGTTCGGTTGTTATGCGTGGGATCCTGTGAACCATGTCCTCTACGCTTCGGCGATGGGAAATCCGGTCTACAAGCTGAAGTTGTAGAGCGCGTTTCCAGGATCTGCCGGCCCCCATAACGCCGGACAGCCCTGCGTCGCTGGTCCCCGGCACTCCCGGCGACGGCAGTTCCCGTCCGGCGACAAGCGGCGCCGCGCCTGACATGGCGACACTCGGCCCGCGGAACTCCACCCGGCGGCGGCCTGACAGCGCATCTGTTCCCGGCGCGCTCATGGAG
>CAZYHO010000100.1:0-12062 GCA_964647495.1 uncultured Akkermansia sp.
CCAGCGCGCAATGCGCTCGCGGGCTTCCGGCAAATCGAGAATCGCGCGCATGGCCCATGACTTTCCTGCGAATGGGCAGCTTCTCAACGGCAAAAACTCAGCGCTTCAAGGAGCGGGATGCTCGATGGACGGGGCGAGACGCCCCGTCCGGCGGGCAAGATGCGCCGCCCTACCCGAGAACTGCCAAATCCTCTGGAGAAGTCCCTTTGAGTCCCATTTCTGTCCTTAAACATCTAAAGTAATTGGCAAATTATTGTTGGCCGAGTCCCTTAGGCATTACTCGGCCGTCTTTGGACGAGCGGACGCCGATTTCGATTCCTGGGGCACATTTGTCAGAATCGTCACAGGAAAGGAGCGGGATTTGTGACGGCGGCGGGGTAGAAACAATGGCCGACGACCACGGCCGATTCGCTTGCTTCCCCAGCCCCGCTTTCAGAACGCTCAGAGCGTTGCAGTCAAACGAGTTGCCCTGGCGGCCGTCCTCGTGGCGATCGCGGGCGGCGCGGATGGCGGACGGGCGTGGGCGGGCGATATCTTGCGCGGCGGCGCGCCGGCGAATGCGCGCGGTGTACCCCGCCAGCCGGGCAGCGGAAACGCGCCTCCGCAGGCGGCCAAGGCGAGAGCGAACGCGCGCGACACGCTGGCACGCACGACCAGGGCGGTGCAGGACGCCAAGGCGATGCAGCAGGCGGCGCGGGCGGCGGCGGCGCGCTCGCAGCACCAGCTTCCGAATCCCGGCGTGCCCGGGACGCTGCTGCCCGCGGTGCCGAACGGCCTCGGGCCAGGTGGCCTGCAACTATCCGGAGTGCCGATCGGCGCCTTAAATCCGGTTCAGAAAGGCGCGGGCGGCGCGGCGGCGGCGCAGGTGACGATCAAACAGACCGCGCAACAGGCGCTGCTGACGTGGGACACGTTCAACGTCGGCCGCGAAACCGATCTGCGGTTCGACCAATCGGCCGGCGGCGCGAACCGGAACCAGTGGATCGCTTTCAACAAGGTGAACGACCCGAGCGGCCGACCCTCGCAGATCCTCGGATCGATCCGGGCCGACGGGCAGGTCTACATCGTCAACCAGAACGGCATCATCTTCGGCGGCACGAGCCAGGTGAACGCGCACACGCTCGTGGCCTCGTCGCTGCCGATCAACGACAACCTGATCCAGCGCGGCCTCCTCAACCAGTCGAGCACGGCGCAATTCCTTTTTTCCGCGCTGCCGCAGACCGGCGAAACCCCCTTTACGCCGCCACCACCGCCGCCGGGCGGCAAATACGGCGACGTCACCGTGCTCGCGGGCGCCCGCCTGACCGCGCCCACCACCGACGCCAACGTGGGTGGACGCGTGGCTCTCATCGGCGCGAATGTCGTCAATCGCGGCACGATCTCGACGCCCGACGGCCAGACGATCCTCGCCGCCGGCCTGCAAGTCGGGTTCGCCGCCCACAGCTCCAGCGACGCGAGCCTGCGCGGCCTCGACCCGTTTGTCGGCCAGGTCGGGGACTATGCGGGGACGGCGACGCATTCCGGCCTGATCGAAATCCCGCGAGGGAGCGCGGTGCTGGCCGGGAAAAACGTGAACCAGCTCGGCGTGATCGCGGGCACGACATCGGTTTCGCTCAACGGCCGGATCGATCTGCGCGCGGAGTATAACGCCGTCGCCAACCAGAGGTTCGATCCCGTCTTCGGCGAGACCTCGCCGCCATTCCTGTACGGCGGGCTCGGCGTGGCGCAAAGCACCGGGCACGTGACGATCGGCGCGCACAGCGCGATGAGCCTCCTGCCGGAGTGGGGCAGTCAGGACCGCGTCATCGGCACCTCGCTCGCGCTGCGGTCGCAATTCAACGCGCGCGGGAAAATCGTGCACTTCGACCGCGGCGCGCTGCTCCACGCGCCGAACGGACTGGTCACGGTGGAGACCGGCGTGTGGGACCTCGATGTGCCGCAGAACCGGACCGCGTTCGTCCGCAGCACGGGCCAGATTTATCTCGACCGCGACGTGACGATCAACGTGGCGGGCACCACCGATGCCTTCGCGCCACTCGAACAGCACATCCTCACCGTCACGCTCCGGTCGTCCGAGCTGGCCGATTCGCCGTTGCAGCGTGCCACTTTTTTCCGCGGCGGTGACATCACGGTCGACCTGCGCAAAACCGGCATCTACAACGGCCGCGAGTGGGTCGGCACGCCGCTCGCCGACCTGCGCGGGTACGTGAACCTCATCGAACGCACCGTGGACGAACTCACCGTCGCCGGCGGCAGCGTGACACTGGCCTCCGGCGGCTCGATCGTCGTCCAGCCAGGCGCCTCGATCGATACGTCCGCCGGCTGGGTCAACTACGGCAGCGGCACGGTGAAAACGACGCGCCTGCTGCGGTTCGGGCGGCTGGTCGACATCGCGACCGCCACGCCGGATCTGCTGTACGACGGCATCTTCACGGGAGAGTTCACCGAGCATCACCCGAAGTGGGGCGTGACGCGGATCTACCGCGTGCCGTGGATGACGGGCGAACATTTCGAACACGGATACCTCTCGGGCGCGGCGGCCGGCAACCTCTCGCTGGCCGGCGCCTCGATGGCGCTTGATGGCGAGTTCCGCGCGGCGGCCGTGAGTGGACCGCGCCAGACGACGCTCCCCGCGCGCGGCGGCACGCTCGACGTGAGCTTTGAAGTGCAGCGGCTGGTGCCCGGCGGGCAGGTCGATCCGCCGATTTCCCCCACCCCGCCGAACATCGTCTTCCGCGAGTCGGCCAGCCAGCGTCCGGCCGATACCTTCGCCGTCGACGAGGACGGAAACCCGCTGCCGCTGCGGCCCGACCGCGTGGAGACCGTGGTGTTGACGCCGGGGATATTCGACGAGGGCGGCTTTGCGGGCCTGCGCCTGCGCAATCCGGATGGCGCGATCTCGGTCCCCCGCGGCATCGCCCTCACGACGCCGGTCAACGGGAGCATCGCGTTCGAGGCGGCCAACGTCTCGATCGGCGGCTCGCTCATCGCGCCGGGCGGCGCGTTGTCGTTCCTCGCGTACAATATTTCGCCGAGCGTCGCGGAAGTACTGTCGCAGACGCCCGGCGCGGTGCTGCCCGCGCCGAATCCCGATCGCGGGAAATTCCAGCTCGCTCCGGGCGCGGTGCTCAGCGCCGCCGGGCAAATCATCGACTATCGTCCATCGGGGTCGACGCCCTTCGACGTGCCGATCGCGAACGACGGCGGCTCGGTGAGCATCAAGAGTTTTTCGGCGAACCTGGCCGCAGGCAGCGAGATCGATGTCTCCGGCGGCGTGATCGCCGGAACCCGCGGCGGCTACACGTACGGCCGCGCCGGCTCGATCGAAATCCTGACCGGCCGCGACTTGTCGATCAGCGCCGTCGACGGCGGCGCGCTGCATTTGGGCGCCACGCTCAAGGGGTATTCTGGCGTGGCCGGCGGCGGCGGCGCGCTTTCGATCCAGGCGCAACTCATCCAGGTGGGCGGGGCGCGGCTGCATCCGCTGGCGCTCCGTGTCGGGCCGGATTTCTTCGATCGTGGCGGCTTCGGATCGTTCACGCTCACGGGCATCGGCATGGCGGGAGAGGAGGACGGCACGTTCCTTCCCGCGGTGAATATCGCGGCCCGCACCGTGATCGACCCGCGCGCGCTCGGGTGGCTTGTCGTGCCGTACGCGCCGCCCTTCGGCGAGCTTCAACTGCGGCCGTACCTGCGGCCCGAGGGCCTGCGCTCGCCGGTCAACCTGAGTTTCCAGGGGCTGGGCGCGCGCGACCCGTTCGCCAACCAGATCCTTTCGATCGGCAGCGTGGTGTACGGACGCGGATCGATCATCCGCACCGACGCGCTGGGCAGCGTGGCATTCCGCGGCGAAACCGTCTCGCTGGCAGGCTCGGTCTTCGCGCCCGGCGGCACGATCACCGTGGCCGGCGGCAACCAGTTCCCGAGCATCCCGGCGGGACCGCCGCTGCCGACCGTGTACATCGCGGGAGGCGTGACGCTTTCCACCGCCGGAAAACCGGTCATCATCACGCATCCCAAAGGCTGGCGGCAAGGGCAGATCACACCCGGCGGCGCGATCGCTATCTCCGGCAACATCGTCGCCGAACGCGGCGCCGTCTTCGACGTGTCAGGCAGCACCGGCGTGCTCGACCTGCCGCCCACTTACCTGGCCACCGGCAACCGGCCGTGGAATTCGCTGCGCGGCGTGCAGTACATGCCGGTGCGCGTCGACAGCAGCGGCGGCTCGATCCGGCTCGCCGGCGGGGAGCTGCTGTACTCGGACGCCACGCTGGTCGGCAAACCCGGCGGACCGTCCGCCATCGGCGGGTCGCTCACGGTTTCCTCCGGACGCTTCCGCCCCGCGGGCCAGGCGAGCACAAGCGCCGAGGAAAACCTGATCGTGCAACAATCGGGCGCCGTGCTGCCCGGCGGTGTGGCCCGCGGCATCGGGCGGCCGCTCGTCGCCGCGGACGGGAGCGCATTGCCCGCGCTCGGGCAGTTCTCGCTCTCGAGCATGGCGCGCGGCGGGTTCGATTCGCTGGCGCTCGGCGGCAACATCCGGTTCTCCGGGCCTGTGGCCATCACGATGCCGGGCCGCCTGCAAGTCGCGAGCGGCGGCGTGATTTACGCGACCGACGACGTGCGGCTGACCGCGCCGTACGTGGCGCTCGGTCAGGCATTTCGCCCGCCCGCCCTGGCCGGCCAGGAACCGTTCATCTTCACGCAGACCGACGCCGCCGGCATCACCACGCAGCTCGCGCTCGCTCCGGTGCACGGCGCCGGGCGGCTCATCGTGCGCGCCGATCTCATCGATGTCGGCAACCTGTCGCTGCAAGGGATCGGCAACGTGCGGCTGAGCGCGCGCCGCGGCGACATCCGCGGCAACGGCACGCTGAGCATGGCGGGAGACCTGGTGCTCGAAGCCGGGCAGATTTACCCGGCCACGTTGCGGCAGTTCAATCTGTTCGCGCACGACTACACCACCGCGGATGGCGCGCGGAAAGGAAGCATCACGATCGCCGGCGGCGCCGCCCGGGACTTGCCGCTCTCCGGCGGCGGCACACTCTCGTTGCACGCCACGAGCATCACGCATGGTGGCACGCTCAGGGCGCCGATCGGTGTGATCAACCTCGGGTGGAACGGCGCTGGCCCCGCGCCGGTGGACCCGATCGCGCTCGGCTCGCGCCCGGCGCCGGTCACCACGGATCTTGTCCTCGGCGCGGGAAGCGTCACATCGGTCTCCGCGATCGATCCGCGCACCGGCCGCGGCCTGCTCATTCCGTTCGGCATCAGCCTCGACGGCATCACCTGGCTCGATCCCGCCGGCAACGACATCACCGTGGGCGGGCTGCCGGCCAAGGCGGTGAACATTTCCGCGCAAAACGTGACGACGGCCGCGGGATCGGTGATCGATGTCAGCGGCGGCGGCGATCTTTTTGCCTACCGCTGGGTAGCGGGCAACGGCGGATCGCAGGACATCCTCGATTCATCGACGCGCTTCGCCGTGATTCCGGGGCATGGCTTCAACTATGCGCCGTATGCCCCGTTCAACCCGTCCGCGCCCAACCTGGAAGGCGCCGCCGGCTACTCGAACGCCTCACTGCGCGTCGGCGACGTCGTGACGCTCGGCGCGGGAGCGGGATTGCCGGCGGGAACGTACACGCTCTTGCCCGCGCGGTATGCGCTGGTGCCCGGGGCGTTCCTCGTCACACCGTTGAGCGGTACCCCGGTGGGATCGGTGCCGCTGGCGGACGGGTCCAGCCTGGTTTCCGGCTACCGCTCGAATTCGCTCGATGGCACGCGGTCCGGCGTCACGTTGATGGAACGCTTCGAGGTCGCTCCGGCGGACGTTTTCCTCCAGCGCGCCGAGTACGAAGTGTACTCGGCCAACTCGTTCCTGCGCGAAGCCGCCGTGGCCCGCGACTTCCGTGTGCCGCGGCTGCCGGTCGATTCCGGGCAGCTTTCGTTTAACGCGACCACGTCCATGGTGCTGCATGGCGCGGTCGTTTCGCGGGCGCCGGCCGGCGGGCGCGGCTCGCTCATCGACATCAGCAGCCCCGGCGACATCGTCATCAATCGGGACGGCAGCGGCGGCGGCGATGGCGTGCTGGCGCTCAGCGCCAGCCTGCTCAACAGCTTCGGCGCCGAAAGCCTGCTCGTCGGCGGCCAGCGCACGACGAGCGCCGGCGGGGGCGCCAACGGCAATGGCAACGGGATTCTCGTGACCGCGACGACGCGCAACCTGTCGGTGGACAACGCGGGCGCGCCGCTCACGGGCAGCGACATCATCCTGGTTTCGCGCGAAAACCTCACGCTGGCCGAAGGCTCGGTGGTGCGCGGCGCGGGCGGCGGCGCGGTCGAAAATCTCGTGCTCGGCGACGAGGCGGCGGCCGGAAGCGGTGACGGCACCCTGCTGCGGGTGAGCGCGGGCGCCGGCGGGTCGATCGTGCGGCGCGGCGTGAGTGATTCGACCACTCCGCGCATGACCATCGGCGCAGGGGCCGTCGTCGGGGGCGGCAGCATCATCCTCGACTCAACCGCCGCCACCTCGCTCGATCCGACCGCCCTGCTGGATGCCACCTCGGTCGCGCTCAACAGCGGCCAGATCACCCTCGTGCTCGAGGACACCGGCGCCCTCGATCCGACCAGCGGGCTGGTGCTCGCCGGTCAGGCGCTCGATTCGCTGCAGGCCAACACCCGTTTCCTCTCGCTGCTCAGCTACTCGAGCCTGGACATTCATGGCGCGGGCCGGCTCGGCGGCCGCGATTCGTTCGAGTCGCTGACGCTGAGCGCCGCGGCGCTGCGTGGATTCAATGCCGGAGGCGGCGTCGCCACGCTGGCGGCGCGTTCGATCCTCATCGACAACGCCACAGGCCGCCCGGCGCCGGCCGCCGCGGCGGGGCCGGCCTCGGGCACGTTGCGCTTCGAGGCGGACGAAATCACATTGGGCGACGGCACGGTCGCGGCATCCGGCCATGCGCTTGTCGACATGCGCGCCGCCGATCGCCTGATCGTGAGCGGCGCCGGGGCGTTCGGCGTTTCCGGTGATCTGAGAATGGAGACGCCGCTCCTGACGGCCGCCCGCGCCGCCGAGCATGGCCTGACCGCCGGCGGCTCGCTCTCGCTGGTGCGGCCGGACGAGCCGGGCGCGGGCGCGATCGGCGGGCTGGGCGCCCGGCTCGCTTTGCAGGGAGCCACGGTCAGCCTGGACAGCGACATCGCGCTGCGCAGCGGCGAACTGGCCGCGCGGGCCACGACCGGCGATGTGCGCGTGGGCGCCGCGGCGGCGGCCTCGATCGATCTTTCCGGCACGGCCCAGGCGTTTCTCGACGTGTCGCGCTTCACCGACGGCGGCATCGCGACGCTGGCCTCGGCTTCCGGATCGGTCGTACTCGGCGAAGGCGGCGCCATCGATGTCTCCGCTCCCGAAGCGGGCGGCCAGGCGGGATCGATCAACATCGAGGCTCACGACGGCCGGTTCGACCTGCTCGGATCGATCACCGGAACGGCCGGTGAGGGCAGGCGAACCGGCTCGTTCACGCTCGATGCGGCCTCGGTGGCCGGCGGCTCGCTCGCGGCCATCGACGAGCGGCTCAACGACGGCTCGTTCACCGAAGCGAGGCACTACCGGCTGCGCACCGGCGACGTGCGGATCGATGGAACCGCGGTCGCGCGCGACTACCGCGTGTCGGCCGACCAGGGAGCCATCACCGTGACCGGCGCCATCGACGCCTCGAACACCACCGGCGGCGCCATCGATCTCGCGGCCGCCGGCAGCCTGACCGTCGCCGACGGCGCGCGCCTCACTGTGGCGGGTCGCGATTTCAACAGCGCCGGCCAAGGCGGGCGCATCACGCTGACCGCCGGCGCGCCGCGCGACGGCGTGTCCGATCCGGCCGCCGTGCTCGACCTGCAAACCGGCTCGCTGCTCGACCTCAGCGTGGAGGCGGAGCAGCCGGACAGCGCGTTCTACGGCCGCTTCGCCGGCACAGTGCATCTGCGCGCGCCTCGCACCGCCGCGGGCGACGACCTGGCGATGGCGCCTATCGGCGCGACGATTCACGGGCCATCGAACCTGCTCGTCGAAGGATTCCGGATCTATGACCTCACCTCCACCGACGGCGCCATCACGTCCGCCGTGCAGAACAGCATCCGGAGTGACGCGCAGGCATTCCTCGGCGAGGCCGGCGCCACAACCGATGCGTACGAGGCGATGCGGGCGCGCCTGATCGGGAACGACCCACAAGGTTTCGGCTCGCGCTTCGTCCTCGCTCCCGGCGCGGAAATCATCCACCGCACCGGCGACCTCGTGCTCGGCGCCAGCGGATCGAATCCCTCCAGCGACTGGAATCTCGAATCCTTCCGCTTCGGCCCGAACAGCGCGCCCGGTGTGCTCACGATGCGCGCCGCCGGCAACCTCACGTTCTTCAACACGCTCAGCGATGGCTTCGCCGCCGTCACGCCGTCCGTCGAAAGCGGCAACTCCGCGCTGTGGCTCGCCCCGCTCATGCCGCGGAATCCCCTGCTCCCCGTCAACACCCAGTCGTGGTCCTACCGCCTGGCCGCCGGCGCGGATTTCGCGGCGGCAGACTTCCGGGGCACGCGCCCGCTCGCCGACCTCGCCGCGGAAACCGGCCACATCCAGATCGGGAAAAACCTCGGCGCCGCCAACGTCACCGGCGGCAACAACGCCATCACTTCCGCCATCATCGGACAAGGCTGGCAGGTCGTCCGCACCGGCTCGGGCCACATCGATCTCGCCGCCGGCCGCAGCGTGCGCCTGCTCAACCCGCTCGCAGCCATCTACACCGCGGGCACCCAGGTCGCCACGCCGACGCAGGTCTTCGACGCCGATGATTTCGTCACGCCCATCCTGACACGGCCGATCCATCCGAACCAGGGCAACCTCGGCGCCGTCCAGCAAACGTACTTCGCCCAGTACAGCATGGCCGGTGGAAACATCACCGTGTCCGCCGGCGAAAACATCGAGCGCCTCACACGCTCCACCCTCGGACAGTTGCTGCCGGATTCCTCGCGCCAGGTCCCCGCCACCTGGCTCTACCGCCGCGGGTACGTCGACCCGGCCACCGGCGAGTACGGCGTGGGCGGCGTGGGCACCGGGCCCAGCGGCGTGACCGATCCGGCCGCCTCCACCACATGGTGGATCGACTTCAGCAATTTTTTCCAGAGCGTCGGGACGCTCGGCGGCGGCAATGTCTCGCTGAACGCCGCGGGATCGATCGCCAACGTCGACGCCGTGGCCCCGACCAACGCGCGCGCGCCTCGCGGCAGGCCGGATCCGGCGCGGCTCGTCGAACTCGGCGGCGGAGACATCACGGTGCGCGCCGGGACCGACATCGATGCGGGCATTTATTACGTGGAGCGCGGCACCGGGAGGCTCGAGGCCGGCCGCGACATCGTGACCAACAGCACGCGCTCGCCGTCGCGAAACTACCTCGCCGGTTTCGTGAACCCCGATGTGCTCGATCCCGAAACGTGGCTGCCGACCACGCTCTTCGCCGGCAAGGCGGCGTTCACCGTCAGCGCCCGCGGCGATATCCTGCTCGGCCCGACCACCAATCCATTCCTGCTTCCGGCCGGCCTGAACAACAAATTCTGGTACAAGACGTATTTCTCGACCTACGCGGCGGACAGCGCCGTGCGCGTTTCCTCGCTGGGCGGCGACCTCACGCTGCGCCACGAAGTCGTCCTGCCCGCCGAAAATACATCGCGCTCGATCCTTCAGGTCTGGATGGAACGCGCCAACCTGCTCACCACCGGCGCGAACGGCGCCGCCTTCAACCAGCCATGGCTGCGGCTCGCCGAGACGAGCGTCGAGCCGTTCGTGAGCGTGCTGTCGCTTGCCCCGCCTGTCTTCGACGCGACCGCCTTCTCCGGCGACATCAATCTGGTCGGCGACCTGACGCTCGCGCCCGCGCCGCTCGGGTCGCTCGACCTGCTGGCCAGCGGCGCCATCAACGCGCTCCAGCCGGCCGGCCGCAGCCAGATCATTGTGCCAGGCGACCGGACAGCGGTCTGGACGTCCGCGCGGCTGAACGTATCAGACGCCGATCCGGCCGCCGTGCCGGGAGTGACGACCCCGTTTTCGTATCAATCGATCTCCGGCCGCGTCGCTAACCTCGCCAATACCACACAACCTGGGTTCCTCGCGCCGGTGGCCAATCTGTTCGCGGAAACCGGCTCGGTGGGCGGCGCCATCCAGACAAAACAGGCGCTCCACACGCAGAGGCTCCTGCATCGCGACGACACCGAGCCGGTGCGCGTCTACGCGCTCGGCGGCAATCTATCCGGGCTGATGCTGTTCACGCCCAAGCCGGCGCGCATCCACGCCGCCCGCGATCTGACCGACGTCGCCTTCTACCTGCAGAACCTCGCCGATGGCGACCAGAGCATCGTGAGCGCCGGACGCGACATCGTGCCGTACAACGCCAATTCCCCGCTGCGCTCGGCCGCCGCGGCGCCCGGAAATCTGCCGGGTCGCGGCGAGATTCCGCTGGCCGGTGATTTGCAGGCGGCCGGTCCCGGCAGCCTGATCGTGCTCGCCGGCCGCCACCTCGACCTTGGCACCGGCGCCTCCAACGCCGATGGCACGGGCGCCGGCATCGTCAGCATCGGCAACGCGCGCAACCCGTACCTGCCGTTCGGCGGCTCGAACCTCGTCATCGGCGCGGGCCTGGGACAAGCGACCTCGCTCGGCGAGAGCGCGATGGATTTCGATGCCTTCATCGCGGAGTACGTCGAGGGCGGCGACGGGCAGGCCTATCTCGCCGAACTGGGTGTGGGCGACTTCGATGCGCTGCCCGCGGAGGAGCAGAACCGCGTCGCGCTCGAGGTGTTTTACCGCATCCTGCGCGACGCCGGCCGCGGCTACGCCGAAACCGGTCACTACGATACCGGATTCGCCGCGATCGACACGCTCTTCGGCGGCGTCACCGGCACGGGCGACCTGCTGACGCGCGGAAGAAGCGTGCGCACAACCGCCGGGGGCGACATCAGCCTTTTCGCTCCCAACGGCGCGCTCACGCTGGCCGACACGACCATCGGCAATCCGCTCATCCCGCCGGGCATCATCACGGAGAGCGGCGGCAATGTGTCGATCTTCACCGACGGCAGCGTCGATATCGGCATCGGCCGTATCTTCACGTTGCGCGGCGGTGACATGATCATCTGGTCGTCGACCGGAGACATCGCCGCCGGCACTTCGTCCAAAACCGTGGCCTCCGCGCCGCCCACTCGCGTCTTGATCGATCCACAGAGCGCCGACGTGTCCACCGACCTGGCCGGTCTCGCCACCGGCGGCGGCATCGGCGTGCTCGCCACCGTCAAAGGCGTGCCGCCGGGCAACGTGGACCTCATCGCGCCGGCCGGCGTGATCGACGCGGGCGACGCCGGCATCCGGTCCGCCGGAAATCTCACGCTCGCGGCCACCCAGGTCCTCAACGCCAGCAATATCGCGGTCAGCGGCACCAGCACCGGCGCGCCCTCGGCGCCAACCGTTTCGACACCCAACGTCGGCGGGCTGACAGCGGCGTCCACCACCGCCGGCGCTCCCACCAGCGCGGCCAACACCTCCACAACGCAAGGCCAGCGCCCGATCGAGCCGGCCGCGCCGCCGGAGGAGCCGCTTTCAATCGTCACGGTCGAAGTGCTCGGGTACGGCGGCGCCGAAGATCCGGGCGCACCATCGACGGCCCCGCCCGACGAAGACGAGGAGGAACGCCGCCGCCGCGAACAGGCGCGCGAATCATCGGCAACGGAGGAAACCACGCCCGGCGGAAACTGAAAACACAATCGCCACGCCACCCGCGCACCAGCCCATGCCACTATGAGCCCGCGAATCCGCTCTCACACATCGGCCACGAGTCATGGGGCTTCCCCCGCCCGGCGGAGCCACGCCCGCGCGGGCGCCTGTGTCGTCGCCCTGGCGCTTTTCGCCACCGGTATATTATATAGCGATTCCCCGCCGCCGGCCCACTGGGAGGCGCTGCGGGAACGCGCGGCCGCGGGGGACAACCAGGCGCGATTCGAACTCGGGCGGGCTTGCCTGCGCGGCGAGCACA
>CAZYHO010000101.1:0-11996 GCA_964647495.1 uncultured Akkermansia sp.
GTCGGCGCTGAGGGCGCCATCCCAGAAGGCGAGGGTGCCGATGTGGAGCGGGTTGTTCTCGTTACTTTCGTCGGCGAAGAAGAGGAAGGTCGATTCCAGCGAGAAGCGGCCGTCGGTCTGGGCGTTGGCATTGGCGGCGTTGTGCGTGAAGAGGGGATCGCCATTGAGGTACGAGATGATCGAGTTGCCGAGGTCGAACGTGATGACATAGCGGTTCCAGACAGTGTGGTCGACGGCGGGCGAGTAGCCGATGTCGGCGACTCCGATACCGTTGCTGCTGTTGTGGATGAAGAGGTCGCCGTCGTTGTTGTTCGCGGGGGCTGTCTGGTAAAGGGAGCGGTAGACGTTGCGGCTGTCGGCGGGTGAAAACAGGTCGATGAGGAGGGTGTACTGGTTGGTGAAGGAACCGCCGCCGTTCGGGCCGATGGGGTTCGAGGCGAGGAGATGGTTGCCGATGCCGACAGCAGTGGTGATCACGCCGGATTGGGAATTGGAGGCGTCATCGGCGACGGTGGCGCTGTGGGCGGGGGCGGTTCCGACGATCCCGAGGTCGGCGCCGATGGTGGCCTGGCCGACATTGGACGAGTTGTTGAACTCCCAGAAGCCGACGAGACTGGCGGCTGAGGAAGTTCCGGCGGTGGCGAGGCCGAGGGCGGCAAGGATGGCTGGTTTCATGGTGGATGTAGGGGATGGCAGATTAGACGAAGGCGATCATGGAAGACAACAAAAACTGAACGAGTGACGGAATTGTGTCGGAGCAGGCGGTTCATTCCGCCAGCCGGAAGAAAGTGGGCGGGCCGGTTTGAACCGGTTCGGTGTGGCTGCCCTGGCCGGAGGTGCCCGGCACATCGGCCCAGGACGCAATGGCGAGCGTGCCTGATTTCTGGAGCCGGCGGCCTGGAGCGGCGGGCCATGTGAGAGTGGCGTTTCCGTTGGATACTTCGATCGAGAGCGTGGGCGGCGCGGAAGGCGGGGGAGTGGCGAAAATGCCTGAGGCTTTGGGGGATCCGAGCGCGGCGGCCTGGCTGGCGGTGAAGGTGCTGTCGACGAAAGCGAAGGCGCTGTACAGGGCTTCGCTCATCTCGCCGTTTTCGTCTCCGAAGAGGCGGACGTGCGGGCCGGGGCTTGTTCCGGGAAAGAGTGAGAAGCGTCCGTTCGTGAGCGGGCCACCGGTGCGCTGGTACACCTGCACGCCGTCGACGTAGTACCGCACCACACCCGAGGCGAGGTCGGCGGAATAGATGATGCGGTGCCACGTATCCGGCTGGATGGTGCCCGCGGGCGAGTACCCGAGGTCACCGATGCCGATGCCGCCGTCGCTGCGGACGAAGAAATCCGAGTCGTTGTTGTTGGCGGGCGCGGTATTGAAGAAAGGCACCCAATTCCAGCCACCGGGGAGGAGCATGTCGAAGACGAAGCTGTACGAATTGATGGTCGTTCCGCCGCCATTGGCGGGCATGCCGGTGAGCGTGAGAGCCAGGCCATCGGCCGGGCTGCCGAAGCGAGGGATGCGGATAAACCGGGCCGGCTCCCCGTCGATGTGCGGCACGATCACGTCGTCGGTCGTTTCCCATGTGATCTGGCTTTCGGTGAATTCGCCGTCGGCGAAAGCGAGCGCCCCGTCGCCGAGCGCGGCGTCGAGCGACCCGTCGAAGTGCCATTCCATGACGGTTCCGAGCGTCGGCGGCGGCGTGACAAACGACCACACGTCCCCGGTCACGGCGCCGCCGGGCGCGACGGTGTCGATTCTCCAATAATACGTGCGATCGCCGGCGAGGACCGGGGTGGCCCACAGGTCGCTGGTTTGCTCGGCGACGAATGGGGGCGGATTGGTCGTGCCGAAGTGCACGCGGTGGGCGGTGGCTCCGATGCCGGGCACCCAGGCGAGCACGGTGGTGGTTCCGGTCACGTTGAAATTGTGCGCGGGCGCCGGGCTGCTTGCCTTCTCGGTTTGTGGCGGCTGGAGCGCGGCGATGGCATCCGGGAAGTCGGTTTCGATGTAGTCGACGCCGCCGGCCGCGGCGGATCGCATGGCGTCCGGATCGAGAATCGTGAAGACCTCGACGATAAAACCTTCGCTCTTGGCCTTGGCGGCGAAGGCGATGTCCGGATTGGCGGAACCGTAGGAAAAACCCGCCACCCCGGCGGCGCGCAGCGAGCTGAAGTAGTTCGGGTCGGTGAGCCACGCCGCGTCCGGCGCGCCCAGGAAGATCTTGGCGTTCGGAATCAGGGCGCGGATTTCGGCGGCATACTGGAGGTCCCCCGGCGTCCAGAACCACAGATCCTCCACGGGAAAACCGGTTTCGTTGACGGCGCGCAGGAACTCGTCCGCCTGCCCCTGTGTCTTGATGTCGAGGTAAAGGATTCCTTTGCCTTTGGCCTCGTTCATGGCCTCGACGAGCGTGGGCACGCGTTCGTCGGCGAAGGCGGGATCGTATTTCGAGCCCGCATCGAGAAGTTTCAGATCGGCCAGCGTGATGTCGGCCACAGGGCCGAAGCCGTCGGTGGTGCGCTCGAGGGTGTCGTCGTGGAAGCAGACGGCGATGCCGTCGAACGTCAGGCGCGTGTCGACCTCCACGCCGGCCGCGCCGTCCTGAAAGGCGAGGCGGAGCGCGGCGAGTGTGTTATCCGGCGCCTTTCCGAACGCGCCGCCGCGGTGGCCGATGGCGCCGACGCGGCGCGACATTTTCGGGGTGAGCGGGGCAGGGGCCGGACCGGCCACGCCGGCGCCGGCGGCACTCGGCCCGCCGAGGGCGGCGATCTCCGGGGCGCTCAGCGCGCGGTCGACGAAGTACAGGCTGCTCAGGTACCCGGGGGCGGTTTCGCCGTTGTCGTCGGTGAGCAGCAGGATCTCCGGTCCAAGCGCCCAGCGCAGACCGAGGCCCGAACCGGTCGTGCCGATCGCGCCGACGAACTGGCCATCGACGTAGCGCTGGACCTGACCTTCGGCCGGGGCGGCGCGCATGCTGATGGCGATGCGGTGCCAGGCGCCCGTGGTCACGGTGCCGCGGTAGTTGCTGCTGATGCCCGGGCCGCCGCCGGTGGCGTTGAGGAGGAAAAACTCGGCGTCGTCCGAGTTGGAGATATTTGTCTGGTAGAAGGCGCGGTAGACGCCGTCGCTGCTGGTGGGATAAAAGATGTCGAAGATCAGCGTGTAGTTGGAAACGAGATCGCCGTTGTCGTACCCGAACGAGCCATTCGGATCCGCGCCGTGGGTGAACAGGTATCCCTGCGCCTTGGTGCACGCCGGGAACGCCATCACGTCCGGATCCACGCCGCCGATCGGCGGGATGCCAAACGCGCTCGCCTTGCCGAACTGCGTTTCGTTCGGCCCCCATTCCACGAAGTCGCCATCATAATAAGTGAGTGTGCCCGGACCGCTCGCGGCGGCCAGGCGGTCCTCGGCATTGTCAAAATTGAACACTGTCGGCGCGCCGGCGGCGGTAGCGGCGAATGTGGCGAGCGTGGCGAGCGCGCATGAAATCATGAGGCTTGGCGCGACCATGCGCGCGAACTGATAATGCCGGGAATGCCCGGTTCGGATGCCGGTGAACAAGCGGTACGTCATGATGGTGGAGACTGAGGGGCAAAAACGATGATGGGCAACCCGCATGTGGCCGCAGGGAATGGACGACACGGAGGCCTCCATTTGTTTTCCCTGCCGGCGGGAATGTCGCCACACAAAATGCGCATCGGACGGGACAAAATCGCCAGAGCGCAGGTGACGGTATCGCCGCGGAATCCGGTCAAAGCCGTTCGATTGTGCCCGGGGACGAGCGGGTTATGCTCACGAGGTGGCGGCCCCGAAGCACGATTCCTTCAGCCCCGCCCGGTTGCGGCGGGTCGGGGTGCGTTTTCCCCCCTGGGTGACGCACCAGCGCACCGTGCTGGACGGGGTGCTGGCATTCATGAGGGCGCATGAGCCGTGGGTCATCGAGGCGCCGATGGACAGCAGCGGCGAGCTGGCGCCGCTCGAGATCGACGCACGCTGGCAGGGGGATGGACTCATCGTTTTCCGGTACACGGCGGCGGAGGCGGCGGCCTGGCGGAAAGCGGGCATCCCGGTCGTGAATCTGAGCACGGAACGTCTCGCCGGCCCGTTTCCGAGCGTGGTTCCTGACGACGCGGGGGGCGGCGCCGAGGCGGCGCGGCATTTGCTCACGCTCGGGCTGCGGGACTTCGTTTTCATCGGGCGGGCGATGCCGTTTGTGGATGACGGGCTGACCGGGATGCGCGTGCCGCGCGTGTATTCGCAAGAGCGGGCCGAGGGATTCCGGCGCGAGATCGCGGCGGCGGGATTTGAGGCCCGTGTCATCCACTTGCATCCGCCGGCGACACGCGGGCCGCTGTGGCGGCGGCTCCGCGGCTTGTACCGCGGCGTGCTCGAAAGACTGCCGTGCCCTTGCGGTGTGTTCGCGGTCGACGATCTGCTGGCGCACGGGATCCTTCAGGCGGCGCAGGAAATCGGTGTGCGCGTGCCGCAGGAACTCGCGCTCATCGGGTTCAATGACCAGTCGCATTTCTGCCACGCCGCCACGCCGCCGCTCAGCAGCGTCACGTACCCGGGCCACGCCATCGGCATGCACGCCGCCGAATGGCTGTACGCCATGATGCGCGGCGAAGCGCCCGCCGGCCCGCCCCGGCGGATCCCGGTGACCGGCGTGACGGCCCGCGAGAGCACCAACCTGCTCGCCATCCGCGATCCGCTCGTGGCCGAAGGTGTGCGGTTGATCCGAAGCGAAGCCGCTGTCCGCGCCCCGCGCGTCGGTGAAATCGCCGACCGGCTCGGTGTTTCCGTCAGCCTGCTGCGCCAGCGGTTTCTGCAAGCGTTCGGCGTCAGCCCGAAAGAGGAAATCGATCGCGCGCGTCTCGACATCATCCGCCACTGGCTCACGGCCAGCGAACAATCCGCGGGTGCGATCGCCACGCGGACCGGATTCTCCGACGCCGGCGAGCTGCGACGGTTCTTTCGCAGGGCGACCGGCCAGACGCCGAAAGAATTTCGCGAAGAACAGCGCCGCTCGGCGGTCGGGCTACACGAGGCGGCAGCCAGGAGACGGCCGTATCCCGGCGGGCTCTGACGCCTCGCGGAGCGTCCCGGAGCCCCGCCCTCACTTCGCCCTGCCCGCCACTTTCGCCCACGAATCTTTGAGCCCGACGATCCGGTTGAAGACAGGCGCGCCGGGGAGCGAGTCGCCCGCGTCCGCCACAAAATAACCGAGCCGCTCGAACTGGCAGCGCTCGCCCGCTCCCATGGCGGCGACGGCGGGTTCGACCCGCGCGTCCTCAAGCCGTTCCAGGCTGTGTGGATTCAGTTCGCGCTCGACGTCGCCGGTCGGTTCCTCGACCGTCCACAGCCGGTCGTAGAGGCGCACGGTGACAGCCTGTGCGTGGGCCGCGCTGACCCAGTGGATGATGCCTTTGACTTTTTTCCCGCCGTGGCGCGACTCGGGATCGTACGTGCATTGCAGTTCCACGACGCGGCCGTCCGCGTCCTTGATCACGTCGCGGCACGTGATGTTGCAGGCGTAGCGCAGGCGCACTTCGCGGCCCGGCCCCAGCCGGAAAAACTCCTTGGGCGGGTCCTCCATGAAATCGTCGTGCTCGATCCACAGCTCGCCGGTCAGCGGCACCTGGCGGCCGCCCAGCTCCGGGCGCTCCGGATGATTGACGGCCTCGATCATTTCCACATGGCCGGCCGGCCAGTTGGTGAGCGTGACTTTGAGCGGCCGCAGCACGCCGAAATAGCGCGGCGCCGTCTTGTTCAATGCCTCGCGCACGCACCTCTCGAGGAGCCCGATGTCGCTGCGTGAATTGAATTTCGTGATTCCGATGAGCTGGCAGAACGCCCTGATCGCCTCCGGCGGATAACCGCGCCGGCGCAGCGCCGCCAGCGTCGGCATGCGCGGATCGTCCCAGCCGGCGACCACACCCTCTTCCACGAGCCTCCGCAGGTTGCGCTTGCTCATCAGCGTGTACGTGAGCTGGAGCTTCGCGAACTCGATCTGCCGTGGCCGGGCCGGCACGGGACAGTTGTCGACCACCCAGTCGTAAAGCGGCCGATGGTCCTCGAATTCCAGCGTGCACAGGCTGTGTGTGACCAGCTCCTTCGCGTCCTCGAGCGGGTGGGCATAGTCGTACATCGGGTAAATGCGCCACTGTGCGCCCGTGTGGTGGTGCTCGGCGTGCACGATCCGGTAGAGCGCCGGATCGCGCAGGTTCATGTTCGGCGAGGCCAGGTCGATCTTCGCGCGCAGCACACAATGGCCGTCCGGATACTCGCCGGCCCGCATTTTGGCGAACTCCGCCAGGTTCTCGTCCGGCGTGGCGTCGCGCCACGGGCTCGGGCGCCCGGGCTCGGTGAGAGTCCCCCGGTTTGCCTTCATCTCGTCCGGCGATTGGAAATCCACGTACGCCTTCCCGGCCCGGATCAAGTGCACCGCGCATTCGTGGAAAAAATCGAAGTAGTCGCTCGCGCTGTAAAAATGCTCGCCGAAATCGAATCCCAGCCAGCGCACGTCCTCCTTGATCGATTCCACGTACTCCACCTCCTCCTTCTCCGGATTCGTGTCGTCCATCCGCAGATGGCATCGGCTCCTCCCCGCCTCGCCGGGAAACTCCAGCGGCAGCCCGAAATCCAGGCAGATCGCCTTGGCGTGGCCGATGTGCAGATAACCGTTCGGCTCCGGCGGAAACCGCGTCACCACGTGCGAGTGCTTCCCGCTCGCCAGATCCTCTGCCACGATCTCGCGGATGAAATCAAGCGGCGGTCGTTCCGACGGTATCGGCACGGATGATGGAGACGGCGGGGTCATGAATCGAAACGCCCACCCTTGGCCCGCCACACCCGTCAGGCAAGATAAAGCACGGCCGACGTGAGGAGCGCGGTGGCGAGGAGCAGGGCGAAGCAGCCGGTGGAGACATGTGGCTGATCGGCGGCGGCGGAGGTACGGCCGTGGCGTCCCGGGGGGCGCGCGACGGCGGAGGCGGCAGGGGCAGGTGCAGGGGCTTCGTACCGTGCGTAGGTATCGCCAAGCATGAGGGTATCGCCGTCGCTCAACTCGGCGAGGGAGGCGGTGCGGCCGTTGACGCGCGTGGGGTTGGTGGGGCGGAGGTCGTTGACGATGTAGTTTCCGGCCTGGGAGCGTTTGAGGATGAGGTGGTGTGACGAGACACGGGCGTCCGGGACGACGATGTCGTTGTCGTCGGCGCGGCCGACGGTGAACGTGTCGCCTTCGAGCGCGAAGCGGGCCTCGGAGCCGTCCGGGAAGACGAAATGGAGTTTCGGCATGGAAGCAGTGTAGGAATTGGCATTGCGGCTGCAAGGGAATGCGCTAGATGACCGCCGCGATGGCTCGCACGAAGATCGATCGATCCGCCGAAGCACCCGCCTATGAGATCCGGCGTTCGCCGATCCATGGGACGGGCGTATTTGCGGCGCGGAATCTGCGCAAGGGGGAACGCATCGTCGAATATACCGGGGAAAAAATCAGCAAGGCGGAGTCCGAGCGGCGCGGGCTGGATCTCATGGAGAAGGCGCGCCACGACGGAGGCGCAGCGGTCTATATATTCTCGCTGGACGAGAGATGGGATCTGGATGGCGACCGGCCCGATAACGACGCCCGTCTGATCAATCATTCGTGCGATCCTAACTGCGAGGCGTTGAACTACGACAACCGGCTTTTCATCGAGGCCATACGCGCGATCCAGAAAGGTGAGGAGCTGAGTTTCAACTACGGATTCACTGTGGACACGTGGGAAGATCATCCCTGCCGCTGCGGCGCTCCGCGGTGCGCCGGGTTCATCGTGGCCCGCGAAGAGTGGCCGAAACTGCGGCGCGCCATCGCCGAAAAGAACGGAAACGGCGTGAATGGAAAGCGCGTGAGCGGCAGAAAAGGAACTGGGAAGAAGGCCGCGAAGCGGCAGCGCTGAGCGGCGGCAGGCAGGCGGCGGGGGCGGAAAGGGGAAGGGAGCGAGGGGAGGGGATCTTGCCAGAGGAACCTGCCATCAGCCGCCGGCGAGCGCCGCCTGCCGGGCGAGGAGATCGTGGTACGGGGTGTCGGGGAAATCGATGTCGGCGAAGGTGATCGGCTGATCGCGGGCGATGGCGCGGCTGATGATCGCGTGGCGCAGGGTGCCGGAGTTATCCCGGCTGACGACGAGTTTTTCGAGCGGCACCTGGTCGCCGGCCTTGGCGTGGGCGCTGGTATGGACGAGGCCGTAGACTTCGTCGCCTCCGAGGGCGTGGCTGACGAGGGTGCCCGGGGCGAGATCTTTCTTGGCGTATGCGAAGACGTTGTTGAGCCTGGGGCCGGTGGGCGGCGTGATGACCGAGCGGTGGTCGAGGCAGGCCTGGGCGATGGCGCGCGGCGTTTCGACGTGGCAGAGGTGGTACGGCCGGAAAAAGAGATAATACGGCCGGCGCGAGGTCACCTTGTAATAATTGAGGAGAAAATCCTGCCGCTCGCTGTCGCACCATCCGACGATGTACACGCCGCCGCCGGGCCACGGCACTCCCAGGGTGTAGTCGACCCGGCCCTGGTCGCCGTATCTGGAGAAATCGAAAGCGTCGAGGATCTCGCGCAAATCGCCGCAGCGCGGACCTTCCATGCCGGGAACGAAGGGCGTCAGGCCGAGGTAGTTTCCGATGATCGCCTGTTCGACGTTCATCTTCGTGCCGTCCGTGTAGCTGACGGTCTGGATGATGCTGCCTTTCTGCTTTTCCGCCCAGGGGCGCGCGTGCTCGGCATCGGCATGCCGGTTCTGGAAACCTTTCATGTTGCCGGCCTGGACGATCCTGAACCCCCAGAGCAAAATCTCGTCCGCCATCGTCGCCAGCACACCGTGCTGGTCGCCGGCATCGCTGGTGACGACCACGCCCTGCCGCTCGGCCTCATGCGCAAGCAGGCCGCCGAGCATCAGGTCGAGTTCGGCATTCATGAGGATGACGTGCGCCGGCTGGGCGAGCGCGGCGAGGCAGTACTCGGCCGCTTCGTGGACGGAATTGGTGCACTCGACGAGCGCGTCGATCCGCACATGCCGCAGCAGCGTGAGCGCGTCGGTGGTGGTGAGCACTTCACCGGGCCGGCGATCGGGCGGGCGCGCCGGGTCGCCGACGTGGACGCGGGTCATGCCCGAGGCTTCGACGCCGCGGACGAGCGCCGTCTCTTCCAGATCCGCCAGGAATACAACTTCCATGCCGGGTGTGCGGGCGACCTGCCACGCCACGCCGCTCCCCATCGCGCCGCTGCCGATGATGCCGATACGCAGGCGCTTGCCTTCTTGGTGGAGTCGCTGGAGTTTCCTGATCATAGTGGAGCACCGACGGTGACAATCCTCATCATGCGCAGGGGGCCGCCCTTACAAGCAGGAATCCTCCGCGTGCTCCAAACACAACACAAGAAGGTTGGCCTTGACGGGCTGGCCTGGAATCTTCAGGCTCGCGCGCACGGCGGTGCGCCGTGACGGCCGATGGTCCGTTTTTGTTTCGCATGAATCTTCGCGACCAGCTCAAGGAAATCCTGCCGGAGATCCTGCCGAGAGACCCTGCCAGCGCCATCAAAGGCACTGAGCTGATCCGGCTGGTGAAGTACCGCCTGAAGCAGGAGTACAGCGACGCCACGTTGCGCTACCATTTTTCGATCCTCTGCGCGGATCCCTCGTCGCCGATCGCGAAGGTGGATCAAGGCCAGGGGTATTACCTGCGGACGACGCGCGTGGCCACGCTGGAGGACGCTCGCGCACTGGCTGCCGCGGGTTTCACGCAGGCAGGCATGGATCTGTTCCAGAGCGGGCGGGAGATGGTCGATCTCGCGCGCAGCCGCATGACGAAAATGCGGGCCGTGTACCTGCGGGCGGTGGTGGCGGACGCGCGATTTCCGTTCGCCTTGTCCCCGAGTCCGTCGCCCGAAGGTTTGTGGAAGTACCCGGATGTGGCGGTGGTCGACTGGGAGCTGGAGGAGGCGGGCGAGAGCGAGTTCCGGCTGAGCGTGGATCTGCTGGACATGAAGCGCAGCCTGGGCGTGCAGCCGTTCGCGGTGACGAGCGTGCGTCTGGCGATGGCGGCCAGCTACGACAACGTGCGGGAGTTGTTTTACCAGGCGCTGAGCGGATCGCGTTGGGCGCACACCGGCGAGCTTGTGATCGGCGCGACCATCACGGACGAGCAATTGGCCGAAGACCTGCGCCGGCTCGGCGGAGAGTACGGCATCGGTGTGAGCACGCTCGGCGTGCAACTCGAGGCGCTCGACGACATCGCCGACGCGGCATCGATCGAACGCATGGAAGATCGGGCGTTCGAGAATTTGCAGGGGCGGCTGCTCGCGCGCCAGAAAATCACGTCCGCGCGGCCGTCCGCCACGCTCGACTGGCGGCTCATCCGGGACATGCGCCGCGAACACGCCGATTTCCACGCGTTCTTTGCGTGGATCGAGCAATGCCTGAAAGCCGGCACGGCGATCCCTCACGACGATGCCGGCGCGCCCCCCGGACCACTGGCCCTGACTTCCGTGAGCAGGATCGGGCTGCCGGGATGAGCGGGCCGGCGGTCCGCGCTTTACAGCCTCGTTATTTGAATCCGGGCGTGCACTGGTACATCCACATCCCCTTCTGCCACCGCATTTGTCCGTACTGCAGCTTTCACAAGCACACGCCGGGAGGGCATGACCTGGCGCGGTTCTTTCGCGCTATCGTGGCGGAAACCGAACGCGCCGTCGCGCGCCACGGTGGAGGCAGGCCGCGCACGATCTACTTCGGCGGCGGCACTCCGACGCTGCCGGGCCGGGCGGTGCTCGCCGATTTCCTGGAGGCATGGCGGCGCGTCATCGACCTCTCGCACATCGAGGAATGGACGGTCGAGGCGAATCCGCGAACTTTCGACGCGGAGAAAATCCGGCTGCTCCTCGACGGCGGCGTGACGCGCGTCAGTCTCGGCGTGCAGGCCTGGGACGCGGCCACGCTGGCGACGCTCGGGCGCGACCATGCGCCGGACGAAGCGCGCGCGGCCTACGGGACGTTGCGTGAGACCGGTGTGCCGTCGGTCAACGTGGACCTCATGTTCTCGATCCCCGGCCAGTCCCTCGAAACATGGGAGGCCACCGTCGAGACGACGCTCGCCCTGCAGCCGGACCATGTCTCCGCCTACAACCTGAATTACGAGGAGGACACCGAGTTCTTCGAGCGGCTGGCGCGCGGCGAATTCCGCACCGACGAGGAAGCCGATGCCTCCCACTTTCTGCTCGCCGACCGCCGGCTTTCCGCCGCGGGATTCGATCACTACGAAATCTCCAATTACGCCCGCCCCGGGCACCGCTCGCTCCACAACCAGGCGTACTGGGAAGGCGCGGACTACATCGGCATCGGACCAGGCGCTTTCTCGACAGTGGCCGGCCGCCGCTGGAAAAATATCGCCGACACCCGCGAGTACGTCGCCCTTGCGCTGGCCGGCGAATCCCTCGAGCGCGAGGTCGAATCCCTCACGCCCGACGATCTGCGCCGCGAGCGCATCGCCCTCCTCCTGCGCACCGCCGCCGGAGTGCCGGTCGAGATTCTCGGCCCCGCCACCGCCCACAGGATTTCGACCCTCGTCGAAGCCGGTCTCGCCCATCCGCCCGCCGCCGGCCGCCTCGCACTCACCCCCCAGGGCCGCCTCGTCGCCGACAGCGTCGCGGTGGAATTGTGGTGAGGCCAAGGCTAGTGCGCCGGATGACATCGAACCCACTGACATTTACCGGTCGGCTGCGCAGCGTGAGGTTCGCGATCCGCGGTATCGCGATCATGCTGAAAACCCAGCACAATGCCTGGCTGCACGCGGTGGCCACCGGACTCGTCGTCGCGGTCGGCCTGGCCGTCCGGTTGTCCCCGGGCGAGTGGTGCTGGATCGTGCTGGCGATCACATCCGTCTGGACCGCCGAGACCCTCAACACCGCGTTCGAGTTCCTCACCGATGTGGCATCGCCGGAGTTCCATCCGGTCGCCGGAAAAGCCAAGGACGTCGC